>JAUSPR010000240.1 GCA_030655715.1 Thermoplasmata archaeon | reverse complement strand
GCGATCCATCCATAGGTGCCATCGGCGGGAATCGTCCAGTTAAAATCTCCATCGACCTTCGTGTCGTTGCCTGCGAATGTCCAGTTCGTACCTCCGTTGGCCGTATAGTAAAGCCAGACCTCTGTCGGGTTGCCTGTCCATGAGTAGGTGATGTTTATTGTTCCATTATTGCTAGGACCACCTATGGGCCCAGTTGCGGTCGCGGTTGCACCAGCAACCCAACCCGTAGTGAAGTTGAACCCGTAGATCAGGCCAGTCAGATTGTTCCCTGCTACATCCTTAGCTGCGGTGATGTTCACCCAATATGTGGTATTTGCTGCGAAATCATTGTGCGATGCGGTGAGGACCGTATCTCCAAGACTCCAGCCGACACTAAGAGCGCCAGGGTCTGGCCACACTGTGAATGTCACTGAACTGGTGTCCATCGTTTCGTTGAATGTGATGACAATGTCCTGATTGATAGGCACGTCAACAGAGCCGTTTGCAGGTTTTGTATTATCGACAGTAGGTTGTGTGCCGTCGTATGTGTATGAGGCCGCCTCTGGTGCTTCTCCGCCTGTCGGCGCAGATTCGCCGTCACCGACAGCCATCCAGCCGTAGGTGCCGTCTGTGGGTATGGTCCACGCATAAGAACCGTCTATGGAACCATCGTTGCCGATAAGGAACCATGACGTGCCGCCATCAGTTGTGTAGTACAGGTCAACGGATGTTGTGCCGGTATCGTTGGTGTATGTGATGGTTATGCCTGCAACATTGGACGGAGCCGTGTTGGTGGGTCCGGTTGCGGTCGCTGTGTGCGCTGCTGTCGTGAAGCTCCATGAATACGTAACCTGTACGTTTCCCGCAAGGTCCTGTCCGTTGGAAACCGTCGGATCAACGGTTGTGGCGGCAGGCCAGTCCGCATGTGTCCAGGTCGCTGTATCGTTCGTGTTGGTTGTGGTGCTCCAGCCTGCAAAGGTGTATGTGGTACCAAGGGAATCGCTTAGGGTCGGTGTTACACTGCTGTTCATGCTCTCGTTGTAGACAACGACAACATTCGTACCGACTGAAACGCCGGTCGCAGTATCTGCGGGTGTAGTTGAAATTACCGTCGGTGCCGCGGTATCTGGGTACGTTGCGGACAGATTGAGATCGTCGATGTACCAGCCAGGAGCATTCGCAATAGATGTTGTCGAATCCGCAGCGAACCTGAAAGTGATGAGGATCACCTGGTTGACATAGCCCGAAAGATTGAATACAGCCTGGATCCAGCCTCCGCTCTGACCATTATAGCAGCTATTTCCATTAATATCAGTACCTGGGTACCCGGCTTCTGGGTCGATCTGGGTCCATGTTTCGCCACCGTCATTGCTGACTAAGAGGCGACCGCCATCCACGTTGGCGATGTCATACCAGTGCCAGAACGTCAGGTTGGCAGAAACTGCCGAAGTCAGGTTGATGTATGGCATCATTAATTCACACACTGCTCCATCCGTGTAATTAGAGAGGAGGTTGGTTCCCCAGCAGTTGTCCGGAGAGTGGGCTGGTCCTGGGCCCTCAGCAAAACTCGAGGCATTCCCTAACTCCCATTCAGTTCCCGGGGCAAAGGTCCGGTTTACATATTGCGACCCGCCGCTCTCCAAATCGTCGAACCATGGCGGGGTGACAGGCACTCCGGTCAAAACGTCCACCGTGCAACTAGCTGAGGTGTCGTTTTGGGATGTGGCGATGATGTTTGCGAAGTCGTGGTCTCCGTCATTTGCCAATAAGGGAATACTCACTCTAACGATAAATTGGGTGCTGTTCTTAATATCAACGCTTATGTTGTATATCTGTGTCGTGTTCGCCATGTCCCAGAAAGTCACTGGCCAGATACTAGCAGCCGAGAGATCGTAGGTGTCGTTGTTATCGCCCGTATTGTTGATCGTCATTGTATAGCTCACGTCCTGCGCTTGATAGCCATAGTTTGCTTGAAATTGAGGGCTCATTTCTACGTCGTAGGGGTAGTATCCGACAAGGACATCATCGATGTACCAGCCCTGGTAGTTGTTTAAAAAACCATTTGCGCTAAAGTTGAATCCGAGTTGTATGGATTGTCCGCAATAAGGAGTAAGGTCTATGGAACGATTGATCCATGTATTCGGGGAATCGTCTGGAAGCTGTTCTATATCTACCCAGCCGCCACCGTTATTGTATTGCAACCATCTCTTGTCCTGAAAGATTGGGGAGTCTGTCTCGAACCATTCCATGAAGGTTAGGGTGGCGCTGGCGTACCCTGTCAGATCGATCGAAGGGGATTCCAATCTTCCAGTGTTTGCTGCGCCAGTATTATAGTCCCCCGTGCTGTCCTGGCCGTACCACCAGCTCCAGTTGCCACTGTAGCTCAGGTTCCATTGAGGCGCTGCACCGCTTTCGTTGTCAACCATGTGCCAAAGGCCGCTCACCGTCCAGCCGTTCACGCCGCTCTCCATGTCGTCGAAGAATATCGGAATGAGCGCGTTCGGCGTTGGCGGATTCGGCGCGGAATACACAGTACTCCCGCCCCACATACTCGGTTTCTGTTCCCTCTGCACTTCATCTGTCCTGTCCGGCGCCCAGACGGCGTTCCCAGTGCTTTCCGTATCTTCGATAGCCGGAATATCGCCTGCGACATTTGTTAATTCTTCGGACAGTGGTTCTTGTGTATTGGTTTTCGCGACGGTTACCATCGGACTTGCCACCATGGCCACCATTATTACAGCAAGCATTATTGCCAGCATTCTCCTTCCCAGCCCAGATTCCATAAACAGTTCAGTTTTCATTTTTCCCGCTCCCATTATCCTGCCCACACAAAAAATCAGGGTTATAATAACTATCAACCTATACAAATTCATTATTATATAATTCTAACGGAACCGACAGAAAACATTATTCCCAACCTGGAATTATGGGTTCACTGGTCGATATCATGACACAAGACAGAGATTCTGAGGAAATGCTAGCCGCATTGAACATGCGCTCGGTTGACGAATTGTTCAGCGACATTCCCGAACCAGTGAGAACGGATATTTCGAAACTGGAAAACGGAAAATGCGAGCAAGACATTAGAAACCATATCGAGAAAATACTGGCAAACAATGTTTCCACGAATAGAGTGTCCAGTTTTCTGGGCGGCGGCGCTTTCGATTTCTATGTTCCATCCGCAGTCAAGGCCATTGCTTCAAGGTCAGAATTCCTGACCTCTTACACGCCCTATCAACCGGAGACCAGCCAGGGACTTCTTCAGGTGCTGTGGGAATATCAGAGCATGATGTGCGAGCTCACAGGCATGGAGGTCGTTAACAACTCATTGTACGATTATGCTACTGGCCTGGGGGAGGCGGCACTCATGGCCGCCAGGTTGAAAACCGGGAAAAATTTCCTGGTTCCGGAGACAATATCCTGGCCCAAACTTTCTGTACTTGAGAATTACTGCCGCGGTCCAGGCATCCGTATCCAAAAATACTCGTTCGATAGGGAAACCGGACAGGCCGATTTAAATGACATGAAATCCAAATTGAACGATGATGTTTTTGGCGTGCTTCTTGAATCACCGAATTGCCTCGGAATTCTTGAAAGCCAGACCAACGAGATTCGTCAAATAATGGGCGAGAAAATTCTCGTTGCCGGGGTAAACGCGCTTTCCCTCGCTGCGGCAAGACCGCCAGGCGACTATGGCGCGGACATAGTCATTTCCGAGGGCCAGATACTTGGCAATTCCACGAATTTCGGGGGTCCAATGCTGGGCATCATGGCCTGCAGAAAGAAACATGTCAGGAAGATGCCCGGTCGCGTAATAGGCCTGACAACCGACATCGAAGGAAGAATGGCCTTCTGCATGACTCTCCAGACAAGGGAGCAGCATATCCGCAGGGAAAAGGCAACCTCCAATATCTGTTCCAACGAGGCACTTACCACTGTGGCAACAACTAGCTATCTCGCGCTGAAGGGCGGTTCCGGGCTCAGGGAAACAGCCTATTACGCCATGAAAAAATCGCGCGAACTCGCCATGGCCATTTCATCGGTTCCGGGCTGCAAAGCTCCGATATTCAGCGGCCCATACTTCAATGAGTTCATAGCTTCTTTCCCGGTAAAGGCAGAAAAGCTCATTGAAAGTATGTCCAAGCTTGGGGTAATTCCGGGTGTCGAACTGACCCTTGAAGGAATGGAAAACAACCTTCTTATTGCTGTAACTGACAGGACCTCGGACCATGACATAAATAAATATATTCAAGCCCTGAAGGAGGTAGTACAATGAGCTACCGCCAGGCAAGGCATGATGTGCCACTTATATACGATGAATTATCTAATAATATTCAGATTAATATAAAATTAGATGAATTATTGCCTGCGAGCATGATAAGAAAAGATTTTCCAAACATTCCCAGGCTCTGCGAGCGGGACATGGTCAAGCATTTTACAACTCTTTCTCAAATGAATTTCGGCGTTGACACCGGATTCTACCCGCTCGGTTCCTGCACAATGAAGTACAATCCCAAGATAAACGATGAGCTGGCTTCATTGCCGGCCTCGGCCATGATTCATCCCCACCAGCCTGATTCCCAGGTTCAGGGCACGCTCCAGATAATGTATGAATTGCAGGAGATGCTGGCCTCCATAACCGGAATGAAGGCGGTGAGCCTGCAACCTGCCGCCGGTGCGCACGGCGAATTTACCGGCATGCTGATTGCCAGGGCGTACCATGAATCCCGGGGTGAGAAAAGAGATCAGGTTGTGCTGCCTGACACCTCTCACGGCACAAATCCTGCAAGCGCGGCAATGGCCGGGTACGACATTCTGACCATACCCTCGAAGAACGGAAAAGTGGATTTGGATGCCCTGGCAGCGGCAGTTTCGGATAGAACTGCGGCCTTCATGTTGACCAATCCCAATACTCTGGGGATATTCGAATCTGATGCTCAGGAAATTGCCAGGATAGTTCATGAGGCAGGCGGCCTGCTTTATTACGACGGTGCAAACATGAATGCCATCATGGGAAAAACCTCGCCGGGAAAAATGGGCTTTGATATTGTGCACCTGAACCTTCACAAAACATTCTCTACTCCGCATGGCGGTGGAGGGCCGGGCGCGGGACCGGTGGGCGTTGTTGAAAAGCTCACAGAATTCCTTCCGATACCTCTGGCCGCGAAGAAAGGCGATAAGTATTACATGAATTACGACATACCAAAATCAATTGGCAAGGTCCATGGATTCCATGGCAACTGGGGCGTGCTTATCCGGGCCTATACCTATATCCTTTCTCAGGGCGGCGACGGTCTTACTGAAGTTACTGAACGGGCAGTTCTCAATTCCAATTACCTGCGCCTCAGAGTGGAGAAATTCATGGAAGTGCCTTATCCTGGACTCAGAAAACATGAGTTTGTTGCTTCGGGAGCAGCATTGAAGGAAAAGGGTATCCGAACGCTGGACATTGCCAAACGGCTCATTGACCATGGATTTCACCCGCCGACCATTTACTTCCCACTGATTGTGGAGGAGGCTATCATGATCGAGCCAACAGAAACGGAATCAAAAGCCACACTGGATGCTTTCGCGGATGCCCTGGAGATAGTGATTAACGAACCGCCGGAGGTTCTGCATGATGCGCCGACCACCGCATCCGTACGCCGCCTCAACGAAACGGATGCGGCCAAGAATCTGATACTCTCGTACCGGGATTATGTGGAATTCAAGAAGAAATAATCGCTAATGGCAACTTCGAGAACGGTTCCGACCCACCTCCTACTGCAAAAATACCGAGAACGCTCAGTCCTTTAGGGCTGAGATGAATCGGCATTAGCAGTAAAAACGTGGTAGACTGCCATGCACCGTACATATCATGTTAATCGAAAATCAAATCTTGTGGGCTTTGATAATCAGGTGCATGGCCCCCTAGGTAAACTTCCAGCCCTGGCAACAAACGCTAGCTCCTTTAGGGGCTGGTAGTTTACAGTCAAACGTCGATAACCCTAATCTTTTCCGCCAGTGACATCGGCTTTATGAACACCCAGGCCTTCCATTACATTCTCCAGAATTTCTTGACCACCGTCTATGTATCTGTAGATGGATGTCACCACCACATCTTTCCCTGATCTTTTTTGTGTGATGAGCTCTGCGAGTTTGTCATCTATTCTGGAATCCAGGGTTTTTGTGTCAATTTCGCATTTGTGGGCCAGATAGGTCTTGTTGATGATGCCGGTGGTCGAGTGCCACAGTATTTTAAAATCTATAATGTCGCAAATTCCCAGAAGTGCCCTATCGATGATTATCATTCCCGTTTTCATCTCTTCCATGCCAACAGTGGTTTTTTCGCTGCCTGCGGCAACCATCCAACCGTTTTTCGCGTAATTCAGGAAGTTCCGCAGATTACCGCCGGATCGCGTGGCTGCGATGTTCAGGCTTTCATCTTCAAACGGGAAATCAAATTTTTCTCCAGGTGCCAGGCATCTTTTCATGCGTTCCCGCAGGAAATATGAAAGTTTTTCCTTGTTCATTCCTCTGGGTAGCGAGATGCTCTGGGATACCGTAAAATTTCGGCTCTCCAATGTCTTCTTATGCCTGTGATACGTGTCGCTGAAAAACAATATTCCGCCATGTTCACTCATGTGTTTTTCAGTATGGTCGTAAAATTCACGAGCTTCATCATCGCTGACCTTGCCCACATCGTCTATCAGGCTCACAGTTTTCTTTTTGCGGCTTTTTTCGATACCTGAGTAAAAACTATCGAGACTGTCGAAGAATTCCACATTGTAGCCCATATCATTAGCGATTTTCACGATGCGGTGGAGGAGGCTGCTCTTACCCACACCTATTCCCCCAACAATCAGGCATATCTCGGTAGTGTCACCGAATTTCATGCCCAAGATGCCCTTTGCAATACTGAGCTCATCTTCCCTGTTCACAAATAGATTGTCAATCATTTCATCCTTGATGGCATAAAGATAAAATGGATCGCTGATGAATCCCATCATGTTCCCAATTTCTCCTTTCATTCCTATGATTTCCTAATGTTCCTGTCGTTCCCAATGTTCCGCGTGATATTTATAGTTTGGCCCGGGAGTGAGAGTTCAGCGAAATGAAGCAATTGCAGGGATTGACGATTTGGTAATTTGGTAATTTTCAATTGAATAATTGACGGAACGGCATATTAACGATTTGGTAATTGGGTGATTTTCGATTTGGTAATTGACGGAACGGCATATTACCAGCAACAATTAACAAATTTACAATTAACAAATCTACAACCTACCTTTCGGAGTTTATATACCCAGATATCCCCAAGCACTCCACGAGCCGCCTCTGCGTTTCGGATAGTCTGGACACCTTGAACGCACGGTATTGAGTGGTCGGGTCCATTAGCATGCCGTGACGGATTCTTCCGAGTTCTTCAAGGGCACGTTCTGCAGTCATTTTGATTCCGTTTTTGTGCAGTTTGTATTCCATTGCTTTCAAGAGGAGGTATGCAAGGAAGCATATGAGGACATGGACTTTGACGCGGTTTTCGAGTCTACATCTGGTAGGATGGAGATCCGTTATCTGTTTCATGTATCTGAACGCTCTCTCTATACCATCCTTTTCGAAATATGCATCTATGATGTCTTGGGATTTCAACTGTAGGTCGCTTGACATGATTGCGAACTTGCCATCTAGGCGGACCGCTTCTTCGAGTTTGTCTTTTTTCCATGCCCAATCGATAGAGATTCGTCCGTCCTCAATTTTGTATTCAGGCTCGAAGTATTTGGACACGCCTTTTACGCATTCTTTCACGTGGGAGACCACTTTGTCCATCTTGGTGTAATGCCCGTTTTCGAGTTTGCATCTGTATATTCCCAGTTTTGCCCTTGCGCGTCTCAGTTTCGTTTCTCGTTTCTGTCTGGAGTCACGTTGTATCTGGGTGTTGATGTAGACCACGATATTCCTCTTCTTGCCGTAGATGCTTGTTTCTCGTGCCATAGCGTAGATGGCATCGCCGTTATCCAGGTCTCTCACCTGATTCTTTTTCTTGAGTATGTCCTCGTCAGGCACGGATAATATGATGTCCCGGACTGCGCATTCGCTGCCTATCAGTCCACATATCAGTTTATGGCGGGCACGGTCTGCCCTGCGAATGTTCTTTTCAGTGGCCATGCCACGATCCCAGACAAGCGTGCAACGAGTGATGTTGAACCCCTCTTTTAGTATCTTCAAGACATCGCTGACCGTATCCTGATCGAGCGTGTTGCCTTCATAGACCTTGAAGAACAATGGGAAATGATATTTCCGCGTAACGACAAGCGCAACGTTAATCTGCTTCTTACCCACCTTCTTATCCCGGCTATATCCATACTTGGCCAGAATGCATTTCACACCCTCAAAGTATGTGCTTGTAATGTCGTAGTAGAGTGCGTCAAGAGGTATACAATAAGCCTTCGACCAGATTTCCGTCAGTGCCTTGCAGATGTCGAGCGTATTGTCCACGAGACGAACCTCCCCATCCAAAGATTCAACCTCCCTGCATATGCCATCCATAGCACTGCCGAGGTTGTCTTTATTGAGCAACTGAGGCTCGATTCCCGTCAAAGACGGAAGTGTTGTGCCCGACACCCAATATCCAAGGCGCGATGTTGCGACTGGATGAATAGCGTGATTGATGGCCATCAACATCAACTGGGAACCTGCTGGAAAACCGCCCCCTTTGATTGAGAAACGATCTATCACATCCGCAACGCCAAGTTCCTGGACAAGCGAGTAGAGAGCTGTTACATCACCCATACTAACATCGTCATGGAGTTCCAGACGGTCGATGACATCTTTGTGAGCGGGGATGACCTCAACCCCTGTTTCCGTCTTTATCTCCACGCCCACATACCCTAGTTTTCTTCTCTTTACCTTGTTGCCTTCTCGGTAGCTCTCCACCTCATAGAGATAGGTTCTATCGCCCCTTTTGTCCCGTGCAATAAACGACATTGTAGACCCCACATAGGGTCTACATATATAAAGTCATCGCTGGCAACATCTCGAATATCATATGGGGTCTACAAACTGAAAAACTGCTGGCTACCCATCAAACTCCATCCCGAGTATTTAAACTCCGAAATATGGGCTACAATTTGAAAACATACTCAAGGCATAATCTTTCTTCCGAAGCACAGGTAACCGGTATGCCCAAGCATCTCGAAGCTGGGCCTGGTGCCGCCCGGGCCGACCACAATCTCGCGCTGGATGTTCTCAAGAACATGGGTTTCGGCATATCCCATCTCTCTCATCTTGGTGATAGTTGTCTCGACCTGGTTCATGGTAGGCAGGTATGCGCAAGCATAACCACCGACCTTCAAGGCCCGGGTCATGGTTTCCAGGATTTTCCAGGGCTCTGGCATGTCCATCACGATTGCGTGATATTCATTTTCTTCTGAGCAAGTTGCGGCGTCCGATTCCCTCATTTCGACGATATCGTTCATACCAGCCAGTATAATGTTTCTCTTGGCCAGTTCTGCATGCTTCGGATTTACTTCATAAGTCACTATGTGGCCATCAGCTCCCACAAAATATGCAAGCGCGATTGTGAGCGAGGCAGAGCCGGTCCCGACCTCCAACACATGCTTCCCGGGGCCTATGCCGCAGCCCATAACTATCTGGGCGCAATCTTTGGCCATGATTATCTGTGGGCCTCGCTTGATGCTTGCCAGCAAGTCAGGAAGAGTGGCTTCGGTCAGGAAAAATTCCTTGCCCGCGATCGAGACGGTCGAAGAAGGCAGAACCTCCAACAACCGGCCAGTGTCAACGACTCCGAGTCCAGCAATCTCCTTCATGCCTTCACCTGTTCGCACAATGAATTTTTTCCCATCTCGGCTGGATAGCATAAGGCTTTTTTTTCCGCTTTTCATCACAGCAATATATGCACTCTGATAATAACGTTTTTCCTCGGGGTTTCATTTATCTTTCTTTTCTATATACATTTATATATTTATCTCATTTATCTTTCTTTCTATCATTTATACCCCATTATTTTAATATTGTGTCACTATTTCCCTTTTATTATTAACATTTTATGTGCTTCTGCATATATATTTTATATTTAAAAATAAACATAATCTTTATATAATACGAGATTATTCTTTGGATTAACAAAAAACAAAAGCACAACGAAATAGTAATACAATAAATAAAAACAACATAGGAGGAAAGAACTATGAAAACTTGGAGGAAGGAGATTAGCCTTCTTTTGGTGGGATTGATGATAATGAGCGGGCTGGTAGCCATAAGCGCGCCAGCGATTGCAGATCACCAGATGACACTCAACAACGTGACATGGACTGTGGACTACAACGATACTAATATGATAAATCACACAGGCATTAATGATGCAGACGAAAAACTGGTCATTAATGAAGTAGGGAACGGTGCTGCAGACACACTTCTTTACCTTGGCGACAGGGACCAAGTCCTTCGGTTCCAGATTCAGCCAAGCGTTGTTACATGGGCTAATCACACGGTCACAATCGGTCCAGCATCGGGAAACACCCTGATAACGGTCGATTTATCCAACAACGACCAATCCATCAGGGGATGGCCAAACTCGAATACAACCTGGTACACGGTTGACTTCCAGATTGACATTGAAAACCAGGGTGATGTGGAAACAACATATGAGATGACATGCACAATAAGGAATGACAACACATCCGCGACCACGCAATTTAGTTTCTGGATATATGTGAGTTCTGTATTCCATGATGACACTAATGATGATACTGGTGAAACTACGCATGAATTTACAAGGGTTTCTGGCGAGTACATTATAGATGCTTGGCCAAATGACCCGGAATTCGAAGCTGGTGCTAAATTTGTCCAGGCAGACCTTGGTGTGAGAAATTATGCAGGTTTCCCAATAAGGAACCCCCAGGCAAACCTCTCCGCACCAACTGATAATGGTAACGCCAACACCCTGGCAGACATAACACTGGTAAGACCCAACTGCCTGATTCAGAGGGATATTATAGGAGGAGCCCTTGTACAGGACGCAGCGGGAAACAACCTTACCTGGAGACTCAATGTTGAGGAGCGAACACCGCCCGGTGTCACAGATGGTACTGTAATAATTCACTATCAAAAGGAAATAAATGACGTTTACACCCCGATCAGGGAGAATGTAAGACCCATAGACTTTGCGGTGGATTTCACATTCAGGGACCAGGACATTACTGCAACCGATGGTGGTTATTCACCACTCATGTGCTACGCTACATCTGTAGTTATTATTGATGATGGCACTGTAACCAGACAAGTGAACTACGACGCACCATACGACATACCAACACTTGAGCAGAGCACCGACACAGACAGGAAAATCAGGGTCAACGTTACAATCGTGAACAACGGTAACACCGAACTCTACAATGTAGTTTTCGCAGTATACCCGGACACCTGGGATGCAGCTGGCGGATTTTTTCGAAACCCCAGATTCTTCTATCATGAGACTGGAGTACTTGACAATGATGGTATTACTCTCTCTATTGACCTTCTTAACGTTAATCAGACGGTTAACTTCACGATTGAAATGATAGTGGAGAATGACATTCCGATTGGCGAGCACAGGCTTCCGATTGAGTACGATGGTTACTACTACGACAACGCAGAACTCGGTGGTGCGACAAGCTTCGTTGCCATTGGCGATGGAGACATCACCACAACCGCTGACAACCTCGAGATTGTCTTCAGCATAATGATTACAGACAGCGCCATCGCATGCCACGCCGGATTAATAACACTTGCCGGTGCAGGTGACAAGGGAAACATTATTGCGGAGACCATAACCGTCCCAATAAT
>JAUSPR010000235.1 GCA_030655715.1 Thermoplasmata archaeon | reverse complement strand
CCGTACATTTGCAAGCATAGAAAATCAAAGTCAGATTGACTTTGATAAATTAGGTGTATGGCCTATACGAGTAAACATACAGGCCTGAATCGCAACGCCAGGTCTTTTAAGGCTTGGTAGTTTACAGAACGATATGAGGTGAACGAATGAAAATATCATATGACCCAGATGTTGACGCAATGACAATCGTATTTCAGAAAGGAAAATATGATGTCAGCAAGGAAATGCTTGATGGCATTATAGTAGATTATACATCTGATGGTAAACTTCTGGCAATTGAAATCCTTGACGTAAGCAGGCGCATGCCTACCAAGACCATTGGCGACATCACCCTATCGGTACCGGTTGCTACCTGAAATGGGTGGATAATTTTATTCAGGCTTTTGCTAAATAAAGAATCTGTCAGCACAAAAAGTCAATAGTACCCCCACATATAAAGATAGTTTTATATCATAGTGTCACCATATACAGTGACATGAACAGGAACGTGTTGAAAGAGCTGATTGTACAAGCGCAGGAGATGGAAATCGACATCATCGAGCGTGAATTGAAGCTGCTGTTCACGGGAAGAATCAACGCCATCATCGGCCCCCGCAGAGCCGGAAAGACGTTCTTCATCTATCAGGCAATAGCTGAACTTAAACGCGCTGGCCAGAAAGATAAGATAATCTACATAAATTTCGAGGACGAGCGATTGCTGCCTCTGGAAAATATGGATATGATATTCGACGCGTATTATGAGTTATACCCCGAGAACATCGGTAAAAAGCTTTACCTGTTCTTCGACGAGATACAGGAAGCGCCCGCTTGGCAAAAATTCGTCAGGCGGCTCCATGAAAGAAAGAAATTTGAGATATGCATCACTGGCTCAAGTTCCAAATTGCTCAGCAAGGAAATCGCAACCGAACTGCGCGGGCGAACACTCACCCATATGATTCTGCCTTATTCATTTCGCGAGTTCCTCACAGCGCGCAATATTACGATCGAACGAAATTTCGAGCATGGGAAAGGGAAGTTCAGGGTCAAGTCTGCGTTGCTAGACTACGTGCAGAACGGAGGATTTCCTGAAGTTGTTACTGCTGACCAGCCTCTGAAGGTCAAGATTCTGCAGGAATACTTCAATATGATATTCTACAGGGACCTGGTGGAACGCTACAAAATAAGAAATTTCGACATGGTCCGCGAAATGCTCCTGTACCTGATCAATAACTTCGCTCTTAACTTCTCCATGAATAAATATCACAATCTCTTGGGATCGCAGGGCAAAAAAATCGGGAAGAACTCGTTATTCGCATATCTGGCCGCTGCCGCTGATGTGAATCTTGTTTTCATGATTCCAAAATTTGGAAATCTGAAAAACCAGATGGTGAATCCGAAAAAAGTCTATGTCATTGACAACGGTCTGGTCACTGCAATTTCTTCGAGATTTTCTCCGGATAAAGGAAGGCTGTATGAGAATCTTGTCCTGGTCGAACTGAAGCGGCGAAACCGTGAAGTATACTATTGGAAGGAAAAGCATGAGTGTGATTTTCTTGTCAAGGAACAGGGTAGAATAATCGAGGCGATCCAGGTATGTTATGAAATTACTGAGGAAAACAGGGAAAGAGAGATTGCCGGTCTCATTGAAGCGATGGAGAAATTCAACTTAAAAAAAGGTCTGATAATTACAGCGGATTTCGAGGGAGAGGAACGCATTGAAGGAAAGGACATCAGATACGAACCGCTGTGGAAATGGCTGCTCGGAATTCTTTAATGATAAAGGCCGAGAACCCCCCGGTTTTTAAGCCGGGGATGAGAGGCCATTTACTGTACAAATGCCGATTCATCTTAACCCTCAAGGGTTGAGCATTCTCGGCATCTGTGCAGTAATAGGGTATATTGGATTTTGCCTTTTTTCAGAAAATCGAGCAGAAAGGGATAGCTCCACGGAGACACGCAACGGTGTAGAGAGAAGGAACGCAAGAGCAATATCCAAATCATTAAGCCTGATTAACCTATTATGCCTTTCGGGAAGCATGAGTCTATTATGTGGGCAGTTCCTATCACGATCAACTCTTCCCCACTTGGGCGAGGCAATTCTCTCTCCAACCTAGGCTTTAAGCCAAAAGCCTCGCCCCATTTTTATATCGAACATGGGGGTATTATGAAGAGATGAACGTTGTCAAAATCAATCTGGAAAATAAAGAAAAAGGCAGAGGTTTTTCCCCTGCCATTTTGTATTTTACCGATGCAGGATGATTTCGCTCCATTCCCTGCTCAGTTCCTCGACCTGCCTGTCGAGTTTGATTTCCTTCCCGACCTCCTCCACGCGATCCATCTTTATCCGGACACAGTCGATATTCTCCAATGACATTCTCTTCTTTGTGTCCTGGTTCAGTTCCACCAGAATCGTGGTGAACTCGCCGTTGTCAGATGTGGTCCTGACATCCTTCACGATGCCGATCGGTGTTTTGTTCCTGTCAGTCACGGATTTATCGATCAGGTCGCGCTGGCTGAGATGCGCCTTCCTGACGGTTATTTTGTCCGTGAACTGGCTGTTGAGGCTCTCAATGGTCTGGCTCAACCGGATGGAGTCCTTGTCCATGACCATGTCGCTGGCGTTCAACGGGAGATGATGCAAACCGCTCAATCCCACCTTCTGTGTGTGGCGGGCGTCCACCTCCACATGGAGGGTGCTGTACCTCCCCGTTCTCATTTCCTGTTCGATCTCTCGAATCCGGCCGATCTCCTCGCCGTTGCTGTCCATTACTTGCCTGTCCTTCAATTCTTTTGGTTCTGTTTTCATGTTTTTCATACATTGTTCCCCCTTAGGTGTACGCCTACATCTGCCCTAGGCATGGGAACGATGGCGGGACGCGAATATATATTATCACTCATGATTATCAAAAATGAGATTGTTGAAAGAAATGAGGATAAACCAGCATTGTGAAGCGTGCGTTTCTTCATCATGAACAGCCATGACCCTATCCAATTAG
>JAUSPR010000204.1 GCA_030655715.1 Thermoplasmata archaeon | reverse complement strand
TTCCACGACCCGTCCTTGTAAAGCAGTCGCACGGCGGTATATGGAAGATAGGATTGCGGTTCCTTTTTGAAAAACAGCAATCCAGATATGGTTAATTCTCCTTCCTTGGTCCATGCGCCCATATTCCTCAGATATTGTTCGGGATTGACTATGGCTATTCTGGATTGGGAAATGAAATGGTCCACCAACTCCTGGGATGCATCTTTTTCTCCAGTAGGTGTTTTATCCACTTCAAACAGGAGATATTCAGCACTCATGGAGATTATCTCTTGGATGGACAAGGGCCGTTTGGATGTTCCCACCCTTATGAATACGTTTCCTCCGATGGCACAAAGACGTTTTGATGGGAGTACTTCCACCACCAGAATGGCTTTGTCATCGACTGTTATCTCATGGTATCTGACTCTCAAGGGGGGCGTGATGCTTGTAAGATGTTGAGAAATCCTTTCCTTCGCTGATTTTATATCGCATCCTTTAAACGTCCCATCGTCAGCGATTCCGATAAAGATGTGTCCACCCTCTGCATTACCCAGTGCACATATCTCCTCCCCGATATCTTTTACCACCTTTGACTTGAACTCTATCCTCTCATTCTCTCCTTCTTTTATAAGGTCAAAGAATCCTTGAGTGTCCATAGAAAGCGTAACAATCTTATCCCTTATAAATTTAACGTATCGTTTCATCTATCGTTTCAAGGCATGTTACGATAGAATGAAATCGTGTACAATTGGCTTCTTGTTACTGTCCAATTGCTGAGAACGCTCAGTCCTTTAGGGCTGAGATGAATCGGCATGAACAGTAAACTTCCAGCCCTGGCAACAAACGTTAGCCACTTTAGGGGCTGATAGTTTACGATTCCCCTCTACCAGAACTTCTTTGTCCTTGCAAAGTTAATCTCGGCTTCCAGTATGGCTGCAAGGAATTCATCCTCGTCCTCATAATGGTTTGCCAGTATTTTTCCTCCGTTCTCTGGTCCGACTCCCCTGGCCGCAAGAGCCAGTATGGCTCTCTTGCCATGGCTCATGATCAAATTAGCCGTCTTCATTATCTTTTTGATGGCCTTCTTTTCCTCGGCCGTGGGATTGGCCTTTCCGAGAAGCTGGATGTTTCCTGCCTCCATTGTCCTCATTACGGCGACCATCACGGAACCGCAGGCCTTGCAGACCGGCCTTTCCTCAATCAGCCCGACCAGCCTGATGCTCTTTCTCCTGCAATGGGTGCAGGCTATTGCGACCGTTTCCTTTTCCAGGCGCGATTTCATGGCCATGAGAATGGCATGGGTCGGCCGTTTCGGCATCATTATGTCGCCTCTGGCCTCAATACCGGCTTTTCCGATTGGCGATAGCCTGGAAACCTTGATGGTGATACTCCCAGCCTGTATTTTCTTCAATACCTCAGCAGTTTTTTCTGTATCCAGAAGTTCCCAGAGGCATTTCTCGATGGCCTCATCCATGAGCGGCGTTTCCTCGAGGGACAGCATTACTTTGTCCAGATTTATCCTCCGGTAATCAACGTCTTTCCTTATCGCGCCGAACTTCTTGGCCACATAGATGAACTTCCAGCGCAGGTAGCTGGAATGCTTGAGGTACAGTCTTAGCAGCGGTTCCACATTACCGGGCTTTGTCTTCATCAGAATGTCCATTACCGTCTCGGGATTTACAGGCCTGGGTAACTGGAATATTATTCTGTAGGCATCGGAATGCACCACCATGCTCTCGCCCTGCTTGGACATCAAAAGAGCTGCAATCATCTTGCCCAGCGTCTCGTTCACTTTCGAACCGAAACAGGCATTGATAACCATCAGACGATTTTCGGTTTCAATTGTTATGATTTTATCGTCTGGCATTATGAGACCGTCCCCGCTCTGGTTTTTGAAATATTCAGCAATAACTTTCTTTGCCTCTGCATCCAGGGGGTATTCTCCAGTATTGTCAGTGCGTCTGAATTTCCCAACTTCCTGGGCTATTTCAAACGGCACCGGTATGTCCTCACCGGCCCAGGACGGCACTGTTCCAAGCTCCTTGGCTGGTTCCACCAACACTGTATCGTCCTCGATATCCACAATTTTCCAGGGAAGTCCCCGAACAATGAAAGGTGCATCTGGCTTGGCATAGGCAACGACGAAGCCTTCGTCTAGCGTGCCGATTATTCTGCGGGTCGTGAGGTCCACAATCTTGTACGTCCTTTCATCAGGAATCATTGAAACATTGTCGAAGAAATGTGTGCGCGAGTTCTTGCTCCTACCTATGCGTTCCTCGCCCAACCAGATTATTCTGAGGTCATACAGCTGGTAAACGACATCGTCGAACGTCGCTCTCTCCAGTGTCCTGAAAGGATAGGCTCGCTTCACCATTTTATAGAACTCATCAGGGTTCCAATCCCGGCCTTCCATGGCCCCTGCCACAATTTGGTTGGCCAGTACAGCAAGCGGGTTTTCTCGGATACGAGTTTCCTCCATGACGCCGGCAAGCGAACGGCGTGAGATAACAGCGGCCTCCAGCACGTCGTCAGGATTGTCGCAAATCACCTCTCCACGGGAAACAGCATCGATAGTGTGGCCGGCTCTACCGACCCTCTGGATGAGTCTGGTCACCTGTCTTGGAGAATTGTACTGGACTGTAAAATCCGCTGAACCGATGTCAATGCCCAGCTCCAGAGAAGAAGTGCAAATCAGGCCTTTCAGCAGGTTGGCTTTAAAATCCTCCTCCATCTGGACTCTGATTTGCTTGGAAAGTGAGCCATGATGCACACCGACTGGATATGTCTCATCCATCAAGTGGAACCGCGCTGCCAGTACCTCGGCGGTGTTACGCGTATTAACGAATATCAGGGTGGAAGTATTTTCCTCCACCAGGTCGCGGCATCTTCTCAATCTGGCAGTGGATTCCTTGTCAGTGTGAATTTTTTCTGCCAGCGCATCATCGGTTTTTCTGGTTTGCGGGCAGGAAACATTTAGCACCATCTTTTTCTTCCTTGAAACATTGACCACGTGAACTTTCTCGCTGCCCCCTTGAAG
>JAUSPR010000163.1 GCA_030655715.1 Thermoplasmata archaeon | reverse complement strand
AGCTATTGGCTTTGATTTTCTGCGCAGACAAAATTGATGGTGCAAGGCGGATTATTGCCACTTTGATTCTTCTATAGGGTTGGGTTTAGATAATTTACGCTCGTTCCAAAACTTCGTCCCATGTCGGCAATATCCCGACCGGCCCATGCACCCCGATGGTGAAGCTGGAGGCACTGGCCCCGAGCCTTCCGCAGGATTCCAGGTCCATGCCGCGACTCAGGCCGGCATAAAAACCAGCGCGGTAAGCGTCTCCCGCACCTGTGGGGTCCAGTATCTTTTTCGGCTTGATTGCCGGTATTTCTATGTCTCCAGAAGATGTGATTATCTCGCTGCCGTCCTTGCCCTTGGTGACAATCAGGATGCCCACATGGTCCAACAATTTGGCCCGGCTTTTAATGCCGAGATACTTCATTGCAATTTTCAATTCATGCTGGTTTACGAATAGGGCATCGGACATCGCCAGCAGTTCTGTGAATATCTCGGGAGTGTAAACGTACCGTAACTCCTGCGCCGGGTCAAAATGAATTCTCTTGCCAAGCTTTTTTGCGGCTTTCATCACCTTGCGATAATAGGCTGGCCTGCCGGTGCCGATATGAATTATCTCGCTGGATTCAATTGCATGTTTGGCAATAGGAAAATCATCCATCTCACCCATCGGCCCCTGGTCCATTATGCATATCTGGTTGTTCTCAGGATCGGTCATGATACGGCAAGTGGGCGTGAGGAAACTATCTTTCTCCACAAGGTCATAGGTGTCCACACCAGCCTTGAAAAGCGCGTCCTTGAAATCCTTGGGAAAATCCTTACCGACGAAAGAGGCGAGGGCAGTTTTGACCCCCAGACTGGAGGCAATCATCGCGATATTTGAGCCTGTGCCGCCGAAGAATCTGCGTACATTGCTTACCTGGACGGACGTGTTGGGTTTTGGAAGTCTTTCAACTTTCATGAGATAATCCAGGTTAACATGCCCGAAAACGCCCACAAAATTATGAACTGACTGGCTCATGTCCCTTCCTTCCAGTCGCACAGATATGCTTTTTGATTTTCTGACAGAGTGTCAATTGTTACACCCATAGCCTTCAGCTTCAACCGAGCCACCAGTTCATCCATTTCAGCTGGAACGTCATAAACCTTGGCCTTCAATTCCTCTCTGTGGGTCACCAGGCGTTCTGCGCAACCTGCCTGGATGGCAAAGCTCATGTCCATTATTTCAACAGGATGGCCCTGGCCGACTGCCAGATTTACCAAACGGCCTTCGCCAAGAAGGTAGATGCGCTTGCCGTTCTTCAGCTTGTATTCCTCGACATGTTCCCTTACGCGGGTCTTGGATACGGTAATTTCTTCAAGACTAGATGTGCAAATCTCATTGTCAAAATGCCCGGAATTGGCAAGCACGCAACCGTCCTTGATATAATCCAGATGCTCCAATCTCACAATGTCCTTGCACCCGGTTACGGATACAATGAAATCCGCTTCCTTTACGGCTTCGGCCATTGGCATGACCCTGAAACCGTCCATACGGGCTTCCACGGCCTTCACCGGGTCAATTTCCGTGACTATGACATTGGCGCCCATGCCCTGTGCGCGAGTTGCTATGCCGCGGCCGCACCACCCGTAACCGGCGACCACAAATATTGAGCCTGCAATTGTGAGGTTGGTGGCGGTAAGAACGCCATCGAACGTGGACTGGCCTGTGCCGTACCTGTTGTCGAAAAGATGCTTCATCTTGGCATTGTTGACCGCGAAGACAGGAAATTCCAGCTTTCCCTCGGCTTCCATGGCCTTCAGACGGATGATGCCAGTTGTCGTTTCTTCATTTCCGCCGATGATATTGGGAAGTTTATCACGATGCTTTGTATGCAGCAGGAAAATCAGGTCTCCGCCATCGTCCACTGTCAGTTGTGGGTTCAGGGCCAGCACGGATTCCAGGTTGGAATAATATTCGTCGCGGGACTCGCCCTTCTTGGCAAAGGTCTCCAGGCCATATTCCTCGTTCAGGGCCAGCGCGACAGAGTCATCGGTCGATAATGGATTACAACTTGCCAGCCTAATCTTGGCCCCGGCCTCCTGAAGCGTGAGTGCCAGTATTCCGGTTTTTGCCTCCACGTGAAGTGCCATTCCGATGGTCTTTCCTTCGAGCGTTCCATTGTCCTTGATGGACTTGCCCAATTGCCCGAGAACTTCCATGTGGGTGCGGGCCCATTCTATCCTGTTTATGCCTTTTTCCAATAATTGCTGGCTGCTCATAATTTCACCGATGTGGCATTTGGTTATCGGATATATAAGTTATTGAACCGTGAAAGACCGCCGCATACCGTGCTTAACCAATTATAACAAATCGAATTAAACATTTGATTCGATTAATCAGGTATGCGGCCTATACATGTAAACTTCCAGCCACGCAACAAACGCCAGCTCCGGGGGTGGTTTACTCTTCTATACCGCCAACAACAGCCACCCAGCGCTCCCTCAGATCCCTAAGAACGTCCTCGTCCATCTGCTCCTCGAGAAGCGCGTCCGAAAGGTAATCCACGAGTGCGCGAACACCGTCCTTCTTTGGGTTATTGTGGTCTATGCCAGCTCGGGCAACCTCCTCGCGGATTATTCTGCCGGCGGTTTGCATATTGCCGTAGGCCTCTGAAAATTCGAATATTATCTGATCCAATACTTCAATGGTGGTTTTCCTGGACCCTATATTTGACAGGCCTTTGATTATGACATCCTGGATACGAGTGTAGAAGGGGTCTTCAGCCCTGTCGAAGTAGAAGAGCAGGTGGGCCATTGACAGGAACGCATCTTCAACCTTTTCGCCGGTCATGGCACTTGTCATGAACCAGGTGTTCAGGTGTTCTGGAATGTACTGCTTCATGCCGTAATTGTAACGCTTCTCCAGGTCCTCCATGATATCAAGGGCGTTGGAAAGGGTATCGCCGTCAGCCAGATCAACCTTGTTTCCGAGGAAAATGAAAGGAAGTTTTACAGTGCCAACAGTTCTGAGAATAAGAGGAATCCAGTATTTCTCCAGGTTGGCTAAAGTTTCTGGCCGGGTGATGTCGGCCACTATTATCACGCCCTGGGCGCCGACTATCTGACGTGCCTGGGTGGACATGTAGCCTTCCCTGCCCAGCATATCCCATATCATGAGATTGACTTCGGTTTCCTGGCCTTCCACGGTGAGGTTCAGAACCTTCTTGCTGACCTTGGTGCCGATCGTGGAAATATAACT
>JAUSPR010000197.1 GCA_030655715.1 Thermoplasmata archaeon | reverse complement strand
AAATATCTTTGAAATCGAGAACATCGACGTGGTATTCAATCTGGCAGTGGTTCCGCTTCTAACGTCCCACAGTCTTCCGAAGATTACCTGTGAGGACAATATCAACATCACGCTTGCAGTTCTGGAACTCTTGAGGGAAGGCCGTTTCAAGACTCTGATTCACTGCTCCTCTTCTGAGGCTTATGGAACTGCCCAGGAGCACATCATGACCGAATCGCACCCACTGAAGCCCACAACACCTTATGCGGCCAGCAAAGCGGCTTCCGACCTACTGGTGGAGTCCTATGAGAACACTTTCGGCCTTGATACTGCGATTGTTAGACCATTCAATAATTTTGGGCCCAGGCAGAACGAGGGCAGCTATGCGGGAATCATCCCAATAACCATCGAAAGAATAATGGCTGGCAAGCAGCCGATAATTCATGGAGATGGTCTCCAGACCAGGGATTACATATATGTCAACGACACGGTCGAGGGCATGGTTCAGATTTACAACAATACTAATACCAGAGGCAAGATCATAAACCTTGCCACTGGCCGGGAAATTTCGGTACTAGAAATGGTAAAGGCTATAGCCCATGAATTAGATTTTAGAGGGGATTTCGATTTCCAGCCGCCAAGACTAGCTGATGTGAGACGGCATAGGGGAGATATTACATTGGCCAGGGAATTGTTCGGATTCAAGCCTAAAACTACTTTCAATCAGGGAATAAAGAAAACGGTAAAGTGGTATTGCGATGTTCTAGTGAAAGGTGATTGATATGGTAATCAATAAAGATACAGACCCAGAGTTAAGAGAGCAGATACTCAAGTACCATTTAAGCGGAGTAATGACGGATAGGGAGCGCGCAAGCCTGTTGGGGCTCCCAGAGGGATGCCGCATCCGCGAAAACGCCAAGATAATCTCCCCGAAAAACTTCAAATGCGGGAAAAATGTCTGGATTGGCGAAGGAGCCATTCTCGACGCCTCTGGCGGATTGGAAATTGGCGACAATACTCAGGTGGGTCTTTATACGCTCATCTGGACTCACACGAGCCGTGACCAGGCGATAGCTGGCGAGACCGGAATCTCTAGGGAGAAAATCAAGAGGACTCCGACCAAAATCGGAAAAAACTGCTTCATCGGAGGACCAAGCGTTATCTACCCCGGTGTTAAAATCGGTGACGGGGTTACAATACTGCCCATGTCGGTGGTCACGCGCGACGTGAAGGACGGCGAGATTGTCGCGGGGGCGCCGATTGGAAAACTGAAAGAGCTGGAGAAGAGAATAGAAAAACTGGAGAATGTAACATGAGCCAGACTGCGATAATCACAGGGGCAAATGGGGGGATCGGCAGCGCGATTGCGGCTACATTGGCGAAAAATGGCTACAACGTTGTGTTGCACTATCATAAGAGGAACGAGAATGTAATTGAGTTGCAAAATATCCTCCCGACCGAACGCAGCATGGCAATGAGCGCAGACGTGAACGACTTTGATGCCGTTGAAAAGGTTGTAAAAGCTGCAACTGACAAATTCGGAACGATCGATGTCCTGGTGAACAACGTCGGTATAGCCATGGATTCGACACTGTTGAAGATGTCGAAGCAGCAGTGGGACAACGTCATCGGCACGAACCTGACCGGCATGTACAATTTCACAAAGCCAGTGGCGCAGTGCATGGTCGAGAATGGCACTGGCGTTATTGTAAACATCTCATCGGTCGTAGGGGAGGGCGGCAACTTCGGGCAGACCAACTATAGCGCCTCGAAGGCCGACGTTATAGGATTCACCAAGTCTCTAGCGAAAGAGCTCGCCGCCAAGGGTGTAAGAGTGAATGCAGTGGCACCGGGATTCGTGGATACCGAGATGACTCGGAAAATACCAGATGGCATCAGAGCGAAAATCACGGAGCAGATACCGATGAAGCGGTTCGGAACCCCCGATGAGATTGCGGACACGGTCCTGTTTCTGTGCAGAGCCACCTATGTGACTGGCAGTGTAATAGACGTGAACGGCGGGCTTAGATGACAAAGGTCTGCACAAGGTGTATATACGACGATGCGACGCCGGGAATTTCATTCGACGAGAACGGTGTCTGCAATTATTGTAAGATTCACGATGAGATGGAGGCGCAGTATCCAACGGGCGAGGCCGGCTGGAAAAAACTTGAGGAGATGGCCGCTCAAATAAAAAAAGCTGGAAAGGGAAAAAAATATGACTGCATCATCGGCGTGAGCGGCGGTTGCGACTCGTCATACCTGCTGCATCTTTCAAAGAAGCTCGGCCTCCGACCATTGGCTGTTCACTTCGACAATACATGGAACAGCAAGATCGCTGTGGAAAATATCGAAATTGTCTTGAAAAAACTGGACATCGACCTTTGGACTTACGTAATGGATAACGAAGAATTCAATGATTTAGCATATTCGATGTTGAAAGCCTCGATACCCGAAATTGATGCCTTGACTGATATTGCTTTGACAACTACTGCCTATATGGCTGCGGACAAATATAAAATAAAATATATCTTGAATGGACACTCATTTAGAACAGAAGGGATAACTCCCTCAAATTGGTTTTATTTCGATGGAAAGTACATCGACAGCATCCACAAACAATTTGGAAGACGCAAGGTGGATAAATTTCCAAATCTTACTCTTGGAAAATGGATACCCTGGTTGATAAAGGATATTAAGAGACTTGGGCCATTGTATTATATTGATTATAAAAAAGAAGATGTGAAGAAATTTCTCATTAAAGAATATGGCTGGAAATGGTACGGTGGCCACCACCTGGAAAACCGCTATTGTGCCTATAATCATTATTTATTAAATACGAAATTCAAGAGGGATTTAAGATATGTGGAATACTCTGCGTTGATCCGTTGTGGACAGATGACTCGAGAGCAAGGCATTGAAGAGGTCAATATTCCACAAGAATATCCAATTCGTATCATCTCGCGTCAATGGGGACAATCTCCCTGCGGTTCATGCACTGGAATCCAATGGATTCAGGTACTACGAAACAATTCTCTGGCCTGTTGCATCAACCAAGGATGCTAAAAACGACGATGATATCAGGCTGATGGTAGACTCCGATTTTGACCGCGTCATGGATATTGCACGGAACAACTCCTACCCCCGGGGGCATTACTACTGTGATGCGGGTTTTGACAATGGAAAAGTGGATGATATGTGCGTAAAATGGGTGTCCACTGCCTTTCGGAAAGGGGATCCCGTAGCAATAATTGAATCTGATGGTAAAGTGGCTGGTTACTTCTTGTTTCAGTTAGATGACAGGCTCTCGGATGCGCTAGGGTGTAAATACGCCAGAATGCGACATCTGGCACTGGATGAAAAATTCCGCGGCAAAGGTCTGGGTAATCGTTTGTTCGGAGGCTCTATCTCAATTATGAAAGATATGGGCGCAAAGTATGTTGATTCAGGTTATGCCAGCAAGAACCATGCCTCCGCAAAACTTCATACCCTATACTCTTTCTTTTCGGTCTATGATGAGGTAACATTTCACCTCTGGCTGTAAACTACCAGCCCCTAAATGGACTGGCGTTTCTAGTTTGAATCGATGCTAGTGGATTCGGGGCTGTATGTTTACCATATGGCAGTTGCATACCTGACCTATCAAAGCAAAATTGCTTCGATTTTCGATGCTCAAATATTCACGGTATGCAACGGTGGATTACATTCAATATCGTCAGTGATAATTGAATAATAACCCATTAATCAAACCCCGTCAATTGCTTTTCGGTTAACATGAACGAAAATACAGACATCACTAAGAAGTTCCAGGAATTCTTCTATTCCACAAAGGGCATAAACAATGGAAAAATTCTGGTTGTTTCGAAGAGCATTGAGCGCACCAGGGTAAATATCTGCCTGTTGAAATTTTTCCTTCATGAGATGAAACAGAAGGGCATTTTCATTACAATAGACAGACCGCATCAGTACACGGCAAGCCTGTTGACTTTACATGGTATATCCCAAGAAAGGCTCGTGTACATTGACGCCATAAGCAGGATTTCAGGAGAAACAGAGTCAAACGTTTCAAATGTTAAGTTCATCAACGGCCCGTATGAGCTTGATTTTCTTGATGAAATATCTTCGATATCCTTTGCAGCTGGCGCCGTCAACAAACATATTATAAATTTCGAGGATATCGATTTCGTTTTGATAGATGATATTGCTGCTCTCACCAAATATCAGGAAGATGAAGGCGTGAAGAGTATGATTGAATCATACATATCCAGCGTGGAAAAGGTGAAAAGTCTGACTGCACCGATAGTTCTGGACATTAACCAGAACCAGTTCATTTATGAGATATTGAGTGACAAGTGCGATCGAATGCTCTTGATAAATCTCTCGAAATCAATCTTTAAAGAGATTACAGAGTCCAAAACACAGGTTGGAAAAGAACAATTAATCCGAACAATTGTGGCTGGATTAGATGCAAGTGCTTCTTCAGGAGGTTATTGAAATGGCAAATAAAATGGAAAGATTGTGTTCCGGAGTAGATGGAATGGATACGTTAATTGAAGGGGGATATCCCTACCCTTCGGTAATGCTGGTTGCAGGCCCGGCAGGTACCGGAAAGACCACTTTTACACAGCAATTTCTCTTTAACGGTGCAGATAACGGAGAAATCGGGCTCTACTTTACCACGCTGAGTGAACCGCCCCAGTGGGTGATGCATTACATGTCTGGTATCAAACGCTTGAACAGGAAACACATTGGAAAAAATGTGAAATTCTGCGATATCGGACAGATGCTCAGGACAGCCACCCCGGAAGAATTGCTGGCATTCATCGATGAGGAGATAGCCAGGACCATGGCCCAGCGAGTCGTTATAGACCCCATAACCGTGGTCAAGGACTTCCTTGGTAATCAATACAGGCCGTTTCTCTTTGACCTGGTGAATCATCTCAAGAATTGGCGGGCCGTGACAATACTGACCGGCGAGGTGGACCCGAACACTGCCTACCCGTCCGAAGTAGCATATGCCGTGGACGGCGTTATCATGCTAACCTATGAAGAGGTAGAGGGCGCCAGGAGAAAGTACCTGGAAGTTCTCAAAATGAGAGGCACCAATCACAGAAGCGGCAAGCTCTCATTCACAATCACAAGAGAAGATGGATTCATCGTGCTGGGCGAGACATTCTGATAATGTCGAGCCTGGCCATGCACCGTGAATATCAAAGCCAAACGACTTTGATTTCATATGCAGTAATCTGAACGGTGCTTGGCGGCATTTCCTTGCAATATCCATTGGAATGAAACTATTCTGTTTTTGAATTATTCAATGATAAATGAGTGCTCCCCAAAGCTAAAGCATTGGGGTATCGTAAACTACCAGCCCCTCTAAAATAGCTGGCGTTTGTTATCAGGGCTGGAAGTTTACCTCATGGCAGTTGCATACCTGAATTA
>JAUSPR010000187.1 GCA_030655715.1 Thermoplasmata archaeon | reverse complement strand
AAAGGATGAGCTTAATCGGTCACCAACCGGGTTCCAGAAACCCAGTCACAACCCCGCCCTCCAGCTCATAATCCCTCACCTTCGTTCCAAATCCCGAAGGGTTCGGATGTCGAAAAAATTCAGGCGAGGCATGATAAGGTTGGCTGGAACTGAGAATAGGGATGGTTGGCCGGGAAATCATAAAACCCAGCGCGGAAACACGTCATTTTATCAGTAGCATGCCCCGCCTGTGAGGGCGAGGTAATCGAATTGTATTCCCACCAAGTGCGAATACCCAGGCATTCTGAGAACAACTGTATTTTAGTAGCCCTGTTTTCGGAAGCCCCGGGTGTAAACCCGGGGAGGTCAAACACAGATGTGCATATTTGCAGCTCTATTCATTGTAGCTGTTAACCGCAACAATATTTATAATATAACGATTGTATTGCACATCTGTGAACTAATTTATGGCATCGGGGGATCTGAAGAAAATTATGAGTACGCTGCTTCACCAGAAGTCCAAGCGAGTCGTTACGGGCGTTGTGAGGTCAGGCAGGCGCACCGACATCATGACAGTGGGCAGTCAAGGCCGATATCTCAAATCCAGGCCTCCAAAAACCTCCGGAGTTACTGACATCGCCATTCTTCCGACAATCAAGGCTGCCATCATGCATTCGCAGGGCGGCAAGATCGAAGTTAAAAAACGTGATTACCGCGAGAAAGTAAGGCGGCGCAAGATTTCAACACTAATTTGCATGGTGCTGGACGCCTCCAGTTCCATGGTCATGGACGCGAAGATGAAGGGGATAAAGGATGCCCTCGGCGAACTGATGCTGGACGCCTATCAGAAGCGGGACAGAATTTCGCTGGTCAGCTGTTATGGCCGGACAGCGGAGGTTGTGCTTCCATTCACATCCAGCATTGACAAGGGCAAGCAATATATCGAAAGACTTGAGTTCGGCGGAACAACGCCGCTCGCAATGGGAATGCGCCAGGGCCTTGATAATCTCCGGGCCAAGCTGCGAATAGAAAAGGATACTAATCCGCTGCTGATAATTGTGACTGACGGTTCGGCCAATATGCCCATTGTTCCCGGAGAAGACATTGAGAAAGAGGTGAAGGATACCTGCGTGGCAATTGAAAGAGCGCATATTCCCACGCTTATAATTGATGTTTCCAAGAAAGGCTCGAAACTTGCATCGGAGATGGCCAATCTCTGCGGCGGAGTTTATCATCATCTGGAACATGGGGAGGTTATCGAGACGCCTGTCAGGATAGAGGATGTCATGGCCTTCGACAAGACCCTGGAATATGTTTCCATCGGATTGGTGGACCCCAATTTCAAGGGTGCGGTCTTCCAGGCCAGCAGTAAAGAGATTGTCAGAGAAGTTCTGGAGTTCGTTGACTCGCTTTCCCTGGAATTCAGAGCCATCGGCGACTGCCCGGTCGGATGTGATCCTTCGGACAAAGACGCATACTGTAATTATTGCCGGATGAAGTACCTGGACGCTGACCAACCGCCAGAGATAAAAACATCACTGCGAACTTTTCCCATAATCCAGCTGGACAAGGAGAACACCAGCGCGGAGATGATGGGCGATATTTACATCAGATTTCTTGCGACTACAAGCAAACTGAAGGAAGCGAACCGTGGCATTCTTTTCGTGGAAAATATCGACCTTCTCAACAAGGACGTGGCAAAGGTACTGGCCAAATCACTGACGGACCGCTCTTACACCCTGAAGAAGAACGGCAGAACCATGACATTTCCATGCAAATTCTCTGTTGTCGGAACGCTCAGCCAGGACGGCGCCAATGTCCAGAAGGAGCTTGAGGACCAGATTACGCTTTTTGTCAAATCCACCAAGGATGATGACCTTCACTACAGGACAAAGCTCATCCAGTATGGCAAGGAATATGATACTGACCCGGCCAATTTCCGGACCAAGTTGGACAAGTTCAGGAAAGAGTGGATGATAAACTATCTGAAGGCCAGGAAGGTCATGCAGGACATTCAAATCAACGAAATTTTGAATAAGGCGCTGGATCACTATTCAACTGAGCTCAGCCAGGAAGTGTGCTTCCCTGACAAATTGAAAGGCCTTGCTAAAGTGATTGCGGCAAAGAATTACAGTACACAGGTAGGGGAGTCGGAAGCTGCTGAAGCCATTAGCATCATGAAGAAGCATTTCAAATCCATGGCGAAGATGGAAATGGACATTCCGCCAATACTCAAACCATTCGTTGGCATCGCCCAGGCGGTGGCCGAAGCTGAAGTTCTGAAAGACAAGATTCTGCTCTTACTCGTGTCCATGGAGGACATGGGCGGCGCACTTATCCGGGGTTTTGACCCTGATTCTGTCAGAAGCGCGCTCAGGTATCTCCAGGAGATGGAATTCACCATCGATGTGGTGAAAGGCTGTACAGTCGGATGCGACCCCTCAAGACCAGAGGAATTATGCCCCAGATGCAGGTTGGATTATGAGTACGACCGTATGACCATAGAAAAGCAGAAATTGCCTGTAGTATTTCTTCCCAAGAATGTCATGCTGGAGGGATTGAGAGGCAGCGTGTTTGTGAATTATGTAGTAAGGCCGAGCTTGCTCACCAGGGCGCATCGCGGCATAATGTTCGTGGAGAACATTGAGGAGCTTGAGCATGACGTGGAAACTGCCCTGGCTAGCGCTTTGGCAACAGGTAAAAATTCAGTGGAGCGAGACGGCATAGTCATAGAACAGCCATGCCGGATACTGCTCGTGGCAACAATGGAAGACAGAGAGGCTGAAATTCATCCTCTGATTTCAGATAAATTAGGCATTCTTTTGGAAGCTACCCCGGAGGACCAGGTCCTAATCAGAGTAAAAGCGCTCTGCTATCTGGAGGAGTTTGGATCAAGACCTGAATTGTTCAACTCGAAGATACTGGAGAGCAAGGAACTCGCAATCAACAGCGTGCTCGGCGGTCAAAAATTGATGCCAGAGGTGACGATTTCAGATGCTCAGTTGGATCTTATAGCCAGAATGTGTGCCGAATTCAATGTAGAAGGCAATAGCAGCGAATTC
>JAUSPR010000186.1 GCA_030655715.1 Thermoplasmata archaeon | reverse complement strand
ACGCACACTGGGTGATCCTGCTTGTTCACTATTGATGTAAGGAATAACTTTGAGATTATGGACTGGCTGCCATTTGACTTTTTTTAAATGTGAGGCAAGCCTACGCTCCGATTCATATACGACTTTCAGATTTTCAGACATTTCATCGCCGTCAGGTCTTCGAAGCCTCAATAGAATGTCGGCAAGTTTTAATAACCAGCTTGGCTTTGAAACGTGATTTGCCAAGACCCGGCTTTCGAGTCGATGTTCGATCAGATTACCCAAAGCATTTAAACCTGCATTGTGGATAAAATCGATGTTTGCAGTACCATCCAGTATTGATAGATCTGCTGTCCGCCGTTTAAAGGGGCTGAATAGCCCGGATATGATCTGGATGTTATTTGTGTACCACTTAAGGTCAGATTTGGAGACCCAGCGGCCTGTCACATCCAACCATGCCTGACATTCCTGCCAGGCATGTGCAGGTGCCCGACGGAGAATTTCAATGGCTCGTTCCCTGTCAGATTTATTCAGAGATTGACCCAATGGTTTACTTTTAAGCCATGCAATGGCCATTCCGAGCGTTGCCCGGCGGGGAACCTCAAAGCGGTCCCACATGGCCAGATTAACCGCCTCTGGATGTATTAGACGAACTCCCGGAATATCTTCCGGATTGTCTCTAAAAACGGCGTTTAACTTTTCCCAATCATGACCATCTGTGTAGATCAGGGCATTTTCGTTGAAGGATCTTTTCAGTTTAGCGGTTTCTTTTGTATCCATTCTGAGAAGTACACGGTCTATGGCACGATAAATATCTACAAGATGCGTAATTGGAGGCGTTTTGGCCTTTGACAAGTCTTTCATACGATTTAACAATGGGTCTACGCCTGTCGGTAGATTTCGTACACCAAGCAGATCTAGAATCTTTGATTATTGTGGCTTATCAAAATCGTGATGGGCAAATTTCTCAACATTGAAGAGTGCTTCTGTTTCCGGTGTTCTTCGATATAATTCTGCTGGCAGGTAACAGTTGTCAAAGGTATCTGGAAGGCATTTACGGTCACGAAGCTTTTGGAGCCATGCAGCCCAGAGATTACCGTGATCCAAATTACGCAGGTAGGTATGGCCTGCCTGGAATACTTCTGCGTATAACACATTTTCCCAGATTTCAGACCAGTTCCGCAGAACTGCCCGGAGCACCTCTCTTAAAAACCCTGGCCTATCTTCCTCCATGTCCTGCCACTCAAACCAGATGTTTTCATCCCAGTCATAATCATGTATTTGGAAATATTGGCTTTTGAGTGGGTAAGAGGGTGGCTCGTTCCCGCCTCTACTGACGCATAACTTAGAAATGTCTGAATGATTTTTCTGTAAAGTTTCCTTGACCATCGACGGTATAGGAAAACATAACAGTTTGCTTTTTTGAAAATTTCTGGTCCACGCTCGCCAGCGTTCAATATCCTTGAAAGTAAGGCCTTTTTCATAATCATCAGATATCACTTTTGTGTTGAAGATATCCGATGGCAGAAGAGTCTCGAGATCTTCGCTACCCTGGATGAGAAGTTCTGAAGTTGTTTCACGCCATTTTACATCCTGGCATAGAAATTTAAAATCGTCTTGGATTCTAACATCAGAAAAAGCAGCAATCTGTGCGAGTCTTATCCCCTCTTCGCCCGGATTACTGGATGTGCTAAAGATTTTTTTTGCCGCTGCAGTAATGACCTGTTCGACACCTACCATTCGATTAAGATTAAGCTTATTGAAAAAATCGCGAGCAAGATCATGCTGTTTTTCAATCCTTTCTTCATCAACGTTTGTCATAAGCTTGACCCAGGCCTGATCAGCGACATCCACCCGAGACATCAAGAAATCCTTGTCCTCATCGGAAATCTTCCATTCCCTCCCCCCGAGAACCAGGACTTCTTCTGCAGGCAAAAGGTCTTTTTTCCCCGATACGGGCACAATTGGTAGTTTGCGAATTATGTTTTTTAGCTCTTGGAAATCGTGTGAAGAAAGGGGGTGTAAATATGCCCACAGATGGAAAAGTCTTTTTAACGGAGTGGGACAGAAAGGTCTTACCTCGGTCATTGAAAGAAGTTTCTCTACAATCTCCCTTATGTCTATTTCGTCAAATGCACTCCAACTCTTCAAGGAATCAAATGATCGCTTTCGGATGTCTTGAGAAAGAACCTTTTTTTTATGCGGAGCGAAAATGTTCACAGCCTGTTCAGGTGACCACGTTTGGGTAATTGCCTTTGGTAATGCTACCACATCGTCTTTTGATAAAAGAATCCCATCGTGCCCAAGTAGAATTTTTTCGTGTGAAGAGAACGATTTCTTGAATTCTTCTATGACTAAGTTCGTGCAAATATCATCGAGGGTACCTTCTTTTTCAGAATATTGTGGAAGCAGTTCATAGGCAAGTGCTCTATCCCTGACATCGATATCTCGGTTATTCAACCATTCCCTCATGGCATTTGACGCCAATTTGCCGACTCTTTGAAGGAGCCATCTGTTTGTAGGTGAGTTTGCTGGATGTTTGATTTCTCTACGCGCCGGATCCTGCATAAATGGGCCATTGAAAGAGAACGGTAGTTGGGGGTTAACATCAGTTGGCAACACAGTGTAAAGAAAATGTTCAGTATTTTCACTTAAAACAATTTGTACAGCACATGGTGGAAGATCCAATTCCATTGATCCTCGTTCATCTCTTATCTCTTCCAGAGCCTCTTGGGGGAAGGGTTCAGGATTGGAATGGACAACCAATACGTCTATCGTCTTGCCGTTGGAAAGCTGGATATATTCGGAATTCGGCATCGGTCCCGGTCCCAGAACTTCCCTGCGTATAGCATGATCCTGTATTTCCAGCCGCTTTATATGATGAAAAAAAAGCAAGGGTATGGGGTTTCTGACCCAGCGATCAAATTCAGCACGGAGGGTCGTAATCCTGGGTGCTTGATGAATAGCCACTCTGATGATTGTCTCTCTATAACTTGTTTGTTGCGCAAGCCAGACAGGCTCAGTGAATCGCTTATGATGAAAACCGTAAGTTAATGACGGCGTATTTATCTCCACTTGTGGTCCGAGGGAAAAGACCGATTTGAATCCAACACCGCGAAATCCAATTGTGTGAAGGTGTCTCTTATTTGAAAGTCCAAACTGGCATATTGACTGAAGTGATTCCTCATCAAAATCCTCGCCATTATGAACAAACTCGAAAATACCCTCGCTAATTGTTGCCCGAACCCAGGTGGCTTTGGCATCATCAGCGTTTTGCAATAGCTCAGACAACACATGTCGGGGACTTTGAACCTGGCGAAACAACTGATGCCACGGCCCTGCCAGAACTGGATCAGCTTCGAGTTGATCCCACCGTCTCCTGGCATCATCTTGTATACGGGTAAAATATTCGGGTGGAGATACTATCAACAAGGAACCTCCGCATTGGCTAACAATTCCTGAAGATTATAGTTAATGCTTGTCACGCCGAAATCGGGCTCTCTGATAAATGGTCTGCGAATATAGTAAACTTGGCAATTATTCCATATTTTACCGTAGCCGGCCATGGATTCTTTTATTTGCCATGGATCAGTTTCAAGTTGCGTTTCTGATGGCGGTACCAGAACGATTGCCAGTATATAATCATCAGGCTTGTTCAAGGCAGTGAGGATCTCATTCTTGGTTATCGTAACCGTCTTTGCACCCT
>JAUSPR010000184.1 GCA_030655715.1 Thermoplasmata archaeon | reverse complement strand
AAATTCGTGACAAAATGGGCGTGGATTATATCTGGCTTGATTTGTTTAATAAGTTTTCTGCATTTGAATATTTTCTTGATAAAAGTGATGTTTCCTGTTCCTTCGATTAGATGTACTGTAGCCTTTTCAAAATTCACTTTTCCGTCGCTTATTAGGTGGACATCATATCCTAGATCGGAAAAATGATTCACCCACCTCTGGGTGTGTATGGAACGGCCATCCCCTATATAGCAGAGTCTTATCCTATCTTTCATTCAGTCACGCCATTTGCAAAGCAAATATCCAAAACTGGTCGAGTACTTAATCTTTTTCTATTCTGCACGAAGAAGGAACAATGCCCAGTGAATTCCGTTATCATATGCGCTACTGTTTGAATTTTGGATCTTCACCCATCTCCTTTTTTACATGTTTGAACAATTTTCTGAGGTTCATCGTGTCAAGGAAGAAATCTAGGTCGGCCTTCTTGAACTCCTTTAAACACCACAGAACGCCAATGTATGTTCCCAACCCAATAAAGAATAGAACACCAAGGTGATACCACCGGATTACTTCCAAGAAGGTACTTAAGCCCCACATGCCCATGCCCATGACTGCACCTGCGAATATATGCAAAAATATTTTTCCTCGGAATAACCGTCTTCCGGTTATCTTGTTCGAGTAATAATGTAATCCAAGAAGCATGACGATTATCGAGGCCAGGACCGAACATGCAGCACCATTGATTCCGTTGATTCCGAACTGGGACAGTAGTCCATTGCGTGGAATAAGAAGGAAATTGAGTGCGATATTGACAATGCCTGCGAGGACCACAATCTTTGCATTTTGTTTTGGCCTGTTCATTCCCATAATAAGATATGTATATGGAACACCGATTGTGAATACATATGCATAAATTGTCAGAAGCCTGAAGCTCATTGCCCCAGGCCTGAATGAACTATTCAGAATGATGTCAATAATTGGTACGGCAAAAACCATAATCATGGCCAGGACCGGAATGGTAATCATGGAAGCATAGCGCTCTGAGTCCCTAGCAACTTTGGCAATCTCCCACATTTTTTTCTTCCGAGCCATGTTTTTTCTTGCATGGATGGCTGAAATGGTCGGAAACACCACTATGCCAATGGATGCCGAAATCATCAGTATCATCGCGGAAATTCTCTGTACCGAGGAATAATATCCTACTTCGACGGCACTCCAGAAATAACCAATCATGACCTTGTCAATGTTTGCAGTTACCATCGTGAATATTATTGGAATCATCAAAGGGGTTGCGAACAATAAATACAATTTCATGTATTCCTTCGTTGGCCTGTTAATTGGGTATTTTCTGAGAAGGAAGAAAGCCATGCAGAACATTGAGAATGCCCCAAGAAGGTAAGATATGGCTATTGCCCCTAATGTATGGGTTGCCAGGAAGGTTTGCATGGGTTCCAGGAATCCGGGCCATATGTACCTCGGCTGCAAATCAATGGCCGTGGTTGTGCCAGCATAGGTCACTATCGCGCCACTGATACCGGCGAGCGCAACGATTATTACAAGAGCGGATCTTATTACCGGTTCCATTAGCAGCGAGACCTGGCTTTTGACATTTTCTTTTCGGCTGTTGAATGTCGAAACTCCAATCTGGCCCAGTGCAAAAAAGACACTGTAACCAAGAAATATGTAAATCACAGTTTCAGTTGTCGCATCATAGAACCCCTCTTTCATAACATATTTCCAGATTGCAATGCTACCCAGCACAACGACTATTAAAATTCCAATTAAAATGAGCTTGATTGAAATGAACGTACCCATGCACGTGCCCATGTCCCTTCCCTCTGAGACCTTTTTGATATGCGTGGCGTCAAAGCCCATGCTGGTAATGAATGAAAATGTTCCAACAAAAGCCATGCCAAACCAGATGATGCCCATTATACTGGGCGCATAACCGCCCCACAATTTCGACACTATTGTCAGGGCAAGCATCCCGAAAATGGCGCTGGCCGCTTGCGAAATCATGATTATGAAAGAGTTTCTGGCAATCATCTTATTTCCCGTCTACGTTCACAATCCCGATGTTATATATAATTATGTGTAAAGAATATATAAATGGCATCCGAAATCCTTTAATATACCGGAAGTGTAGGACTTGTTCGGCAGAACAGCCAGAACATAAACCCTCCTGATAATCGTGGTGGGATCAAATGAAAGAAATGAAGATAATTGTGAAGGACGTCTGGAAGACATATGATGGAAGTCGGGACGTTCTCAAAGGCGTGAATCTCGAGATTCCTCCCAGGGAGATGATTCTAATAAAAGGTAGGTCTGGAAGCGGTAAATCCACTCTGCTCAATCTCATGGGCTGCATTGATGTTCCAAGTAAAGGCGAGATACAGTTAAATGGCTATGCAACCGCGACTCTCTCTGACAAGGAACTGGCTAATATCCGATTGCACAAAATTGGAATTATTTTCCAGGCTCACAACCTCATAGGCGACCTTACAGTGTACGAGAACGTGCTCCTTCCAATGAAGATAGCCAAATGGCATGACGGAGATTGGCGGGTGAAAGAACTGCTTCATAGTTTCGGCCTGGACAGTTATTCGGGCAAGTATCCGGACGAAATTAGCGGTGGAGAACGTCAGCGTGTTGCGGTGGCCCGAGCCCTGGCCAACAGCCC
>JAUSPR010000170.1 GCA_030655715.1 Thermoplasmata archaeon | reverse complement strand
AGGCTACATCCCTTATTAATGTTCCTAATTCAAATGTCGTATTAAAGTCCGGCCAGATAAAATAGCACAAAATTACAATCCAGATAAAATTAGGAATCGATGAAATTGGGAAAAAGTTAGGATTTATGGAGAAACATCAAGTCAATCTACAATAGTCAATACTTCATTTTGCTGAATACTTACCGTAAAGGACCTTCATCAATGATATTTGGCACTTTCCGGACAAATGCCAAACAAAAGCTTTATCTCCATGTCATTTATAGCGATTGCCAGACATCTGATTTCAGGGTGATAATATGAGCGGTTCGGACGACATGAAGCATATATTGGTAACAGGCGCGGTAGGCCAAATCGGCTCCGAATTGACAATGGAGCTAAGGAAGCTGCACGGAAACGAAAACGTGGTAGCCATGGGCAGGAAAACCAAGCCCAGTGACTTGCTAGGGAATTCGGGCCCGTTCGAGTTCGGTGATGTTGTGGACAAGAGTTCTTTGGAAAGAATAGTCAAGGACCATGATATCGATACGATTTATCACATGGCAGCCATTCTCTCCGGTGATGGTGAAAAAAATCCTCAACTGGCTTACAATGTGAACATGAACGGCCTTTACAATGTCCTTGAACTGGCCAGGGAGAAGGAGATGACCCGGGTAATGGTCCCAAGTTCAATAGCCGCATTCGGCCCTACAACACCGAAGGAAAATACACCCCAGGAGACCATCCTGAAACCGACCACGATGTATGGTCTAACCAAGGTCGCGGGGGAATTGCTGGCTGATTATTATTTCAAAAGGTTCCAGGTCGATGTCAGGGGCCTGAGATACCCAGGAATTATTAGTTCCGAGACCCTACCAGGCGGCGGAACCACAGATTATGCAGTTGAAATTTTCTACGAGGCCATCAAGAACAAGAAGTACAATTGTTTCGTACGCGAGGATACGGTCCTGCCCATGATGTACATGCCCGACTGTATAAACGCCACAATCGATTTGATGAATGCGGACGTGAACAAACTGGTTCATCATTCGGATTTCAACCTTGGAGCGCTCAGCTTTTCGGCTGGCCAGCTTGCCGCCGAGATTAGGAAGCACATTCCGGAGTTCACCGTAACCTATGAACCGGACTTCCGCCAGGCAATTGCCGATTCCTGGCCAAGAACGATTGATGATTCCGCCGCCCGTGCGGAATGGGGCTGGAAGCCCACATATGGCCTGGAAAAGATGACCGTGGACATGATCGAGAAACTCAGCAAGAAACTATTATAAGTCCCCAAGGCCATTTACTCCTCATGAGATACGCGTCGGTGGCAGGCCAGTTCTACTCCGGAACTGAGGCAGCCCTTCTGAAAGAACTTGAGGATTGCTTCAATCACGAGCTTGGCCCTGGGAAAGTTCCAGAGCTTAACAAGAGTGGCGAGCGCCGAATCCGGGGCATTGTCTCGCCTCATGCTGGCTTCATGTACTCGGGACCAATCGCCGCTCATGGCTTTGCCGCGCTGGCAGAGGATGGTTTTCCTGACGTTTTCGTCATACTGGGGCCTAATCATCATGGTCTCGGCAGCGGCGTGGCTATCACAACTCATGATTTTGAAACGCCGCTCGGCACAATGCAGAATGACAAGGAGCTGGCTAGAAAAATTCGAACCGGTATAGTGGATGACAGTATGCTAGCACACAGGCATGAGCATTCCATAGAAGTTCAGCTGCCATTCATACAATTCTTTGCCAGGGACAGGAAGTTTGTACCTGTCAGTATGTTAATGCAAGACCATAAAAGTGCGACCCAGGTCGGCAAATCCGTCAGGGATGCCATTGGTGACAGGGATGCAGTAATAATCGCTTCCACGGATTTCAGCCATTACATTTCGCCCGAGGCAGCCAAGGAGAAAGACATGCTGGCCATAGATCGTATCCTTGATTTGGACACCAAAGGCCTGTACGATACAGTCCGAAAGAATCGCATCACGATGTGCGGCTTCGGACCGGTGATAGCCATGCTCGAGGCAGTACAGGGCTCGGAGGCCGAACTGCTCAAGTATGCAAATTCCGGCGACGTGAAGCCGATGGCCGAAGTTGTTGGTTATGCCAGCATTGTTGTGCGATGATTATTCAAGGTACACTACCGCAAGCTCCTCAAGTCCCTCGATCCCATTGGCTTTCATCATCTGGCCCGAAACCGTGTACAGCACCTTGTCAATAATGAAGCTTCTTTTGACCTGGTTGTATGTATAGTAATAGCCGTAGTAATCATCGGATTCATTGACTTCATCGTGATATACCTGGCCTTTCTCGGTAATGCCGTTTTCCAGTGTGATTTCAAAGACATAGGCTCCGGTGGTGGAGCGGCTTTGACCGTAACCGTAGACCGGTATGACCAGCAGGTTCTTTTCCCTGCTGAACATGAAGGCATGTGGGTCATTGAGGGCGAGTGAATCCGAATAACCGGTTCCCACTGTTATCGAATCCAGTTCTGTCGGATTTTTCACATCCGTGACATTGAACAGTGCCAGCTTGACCTGTGAGCCATCCTTTCCCAGTCCGATGATGTGGTTCTCGTCATACGGGTGAAGGTAACTGGAGTAACCCGGAATCTTCAGTTCTCCCAGTATCTTTGGATTTTGAGCGTCATGCACATCAATTACGTAAAAAGGATCAACTTGCCTGAATGTTACAAGATAACATCTGGCACCCAGGAACCTGGCAGAGTAAATCTGCTCTCCCGGCGCAATATTGTCAATCTGGCCGGTCTTTTCCATGGCCATGTTCAGGACATAGACCATGTTCCTTGACTGCTGCTGGCCAGTTCCCCAGGTCCAACCCATTGTGGTCGCTATTCTGAAATGGCCGTTGAACTCGTCCATCGAAAACCGGTTGAGAACCCTGCCCGGAACCTCTCCCCTTGCCTGATATTTCAAATCCTGGCCGTTGATGTGAATCCTGTGTATTACTGTCGTTTCTGAATCACCGTTGTTCGCAGCATTCAAGAAATTGTCATATTGTTTTCTGTCCTGATGGGTGATATAGATATTGCCATTCGAAACATAGATGCAGTTCGAACTGGCCATCACAATTCCCATGATTGAAGGCAGTTTATCCGGTTTATCAAGGTCAAGTGTAAGAAAAGTCGTTATGGCATAGGCCTCCTCTCCAGTTTCCAGGTGATAAAGCGCTTCAAGAGGAACAGGAAGCTGGCTTTCATTTTCCCAGGACTGCATATTCTGGTTGCCTATCAAGTAAAGGGTATTGTCTATGAGCCTGGATGTGAGATAATTTCCACCGAGTGCGGCCTCCCTCACTAGCGACGGGCTTGACTGGTTCTCGATATCGAAAACTTTCACATTAACGAACGGAGTCTGGGACTGTATATAGCTGTCACGTTGGAACCCTCCTTCGAAATAATAGACCTGCTCGAGCATGACCAATTTGTCCCCCTGAATGTAGATGTCCATGAATCTTCCAGCAGAGGTAATTTCACCGAGTATGTGCGCATTATCTGCCGGATGAGCAAGAACTATGAATACTGACTCTCCTGAGCCTGAAATAATATATGCGTACTGGCCATCATTTTTGACCATGTCGCCTTCGTCCACTCCAGCAACCTGTATATTGGTCGTGGTCTGATAAGACTCTGACGAACCAGAACCGGCCATCATCGGGGCAGCGGCACTGTCTCCTTCGACCATATCGTTCATGTAATAGTACTGGTTCGAATAATAATGCCCATATTTTTCCTGAAATTCCTTAAACTCAGAGAACGAGGCAAACCCGGCAAGTTCCGTGTCCAGGATGGGGCTTGCGTCGTCCAAAAGGTCGTTCGCCATGTAATTTCCAAGGTTCAGGACAGGAAAGCTGGTTCCAATGAGATTGTGGCCCAAATCCTCTGTTTGGCCGCTCATTGCGACATATGTTCCCGTGCAAGCCAGTACAGCAGTCATAATCACTGCCAACGCCATTTTTATACTTTCATACTTCATTCAATCACCAATACATGTTAGGTCGGGGGGATAAAAGGTATTTTTGGCATAATCATGCAATCGTTGGCAGAATCGTCAAAATGTTTTGGATCTTGATAACTAACTTGACGCACCCTCCACAATGGGCGCTGTCGGCTCTACGAACACACCATCGCCCTCGATGAGTGAAATAACCCTGGCAAGGTCAAGTTTGTTGTTAATGTGATAATGAATGTCCTTACCCTCTCTTGTCTTGGAAATGATGTTTACTGAAATAAGCCGATTGGCATGCCAGTTCACTGTTGAGGGATGCAGGCTCAGAATTCCGGCAATCTCTTTCTGGTTGGCACGCTCATTGGTCATCAGAACTTTTACCATCTCTCTTGCAGTCTGGTTTCTCATGATGGACATTATTTCCTTGTATCCTAGGCCGTCCGTGTACATGCGGTAACCGTTTCTGTTAGGGTAGTAATGGCGCATTTTTTCGGCCTTGTGGGACACTATCAGCTCGCTCCATTCCAGCACGTCTAAATGATGCCTTATGCTGCTTGAAGAAATGCCAAATCTCTTTGTAATTCCGGCAAGGTGCTCGCCCGGATTCTGCTCGATATGCTCGTATATATCTTTACGGATGCCTTCCAGTACATCGTCGCTGTTCAATCTGGCAAACAGTACTGCCATGGCCGCAGAAGAAAAAAGCGCAAATGCACCGAGCGCGAATTGCCAGGGTATGGCATCTCCGGTTACGGCAGGAACAGTGTTTTCGCTGTCAATGTTATACTGGTCAACTGGAACTCCTTCCTGGGGTACCAACCCGGTGGTAGCACCGCCATCCAATGCCCCGGTTTCCTCGGCACCGGGGATGATGAATCCATATGCCAGGACAGCACCGACCGTCAGCATTATCAGAATACTGTGAATGAGAAATCGCGACTTCCCTGTCATCTAGTCTACTATGTGGGGGGTATTTAAAAAGGTTTTTGGCCCAAACGTGCAATCGTTTCAGTTCAGTGATAAAGGCCGAGAACCCCCTGGCTTTAAGCCAGGGATGAGAGGCCATTTACACGAATATAGTGAAAGGAAGACCGCCATGCACCGTGCATATGCCAGCATATGAAATCTAAGCCATTTGGCTTTGATAAATCAGGTGCATGGCCTATGCAGGTAAACTTCCAGCCCCGGCAACAAATGTTAGCCACTTTAGGGGCCGGTAGTTTGCCCCTGGACGAGACGTTTGCTTGAGCATCAAATCGTCTTGCCCATGTAAGGTCCGACCCTTTCCCATCCCAGGTGCCGGTAATACTCCCTGGCTCCCACTCCGCTGGTTACTAACAACTGTTCCTTGCCATTGTCGGCTGCAAGTTCCAGACAGCGTCCAATGAGCTTCTCGCCCAGGCCCCGATGCTGCCAGGAATTATCGTCCCTCTTGGAAAATGACAATTGCTGGCTAACTGTTCTCAGTTCCCGGATGACTGCCGAACCTGCCATTTCGGGCCTGTGAGCTGTTTTTGAAGGGATTCGCAATCTGGCAAAACCCACCAGAATGTCCATTTCCGGGTCCTCGAATGAAACGAAATATTCTTTTCCACCTGATGCGGAATACGCTTCGGTAAGCAGTGAAGGTTCTCCAGCCTCCCTGCCCTTAAGATAATTATGGCCAGCCTCCCTGCATCTGATGCATCTGCATTTTGTTCCCCGGCTTTCCAGTTCCCACTGGGCCAGTTCCCTGATATGACTTTTCATGTTTCCGGCCTCGATAAGCTGGATTGGTATGTCCCTCTGAATGCGCTGGATTCTTACCCACTTGGGTAATCTTTCCTTGATGTCTGCGAGCAGGTTCACCAGCACCTCCTGGC
>JAUSPR010000166.1 GCA_030655715.1 Thermoplasmata archaeon | reverse complement strand
ATCCAGTTTCCCATTCTAACGCATGAGCGCTCTTTAAACCAGTCCAAATTGCCTGGTAAATTATCTTTGTAAGTCTGTGGTTGAATGTTCATCTCAGGAACATGGGCCTTGGCGATTTCCGTTACCTCTGGATGGCCATAGTCAATGAACCATTGGTCCGGGATGAGTTTCATTATTACCTTTGCGCCGCACCGGCAGATAACTGGCTCGGAGAGATCGTACATAACGTCAGCGACTCCCATCTCGAGCATCATGGCCTTAACTTCATCCTTGGCGACGATGACAGGTATTCCAGCGAACTGGCCGCAGATATCCAGCATCCGGCCGGTGTGGAACCCGGCCTTGTAAATTTCTTTCGTGGCTTCTTCCAGCTGAGGGTCATTTTGGTCCTTTATCTTCATTATTGTGCAGATATCTTCTGCGGCGTTCTCAGACCACGCCTTCGTTTTAATAATCGGGATTACTTTTATATTTTCAACAATATTTTTAATGTCATATTTATTTAATGTATCCGTGTCTTTCTTCAGATCCTCAAGTGCAATCCAGTCATACGGCGCATCCGAAGGCACGCTCGTCACCAGTCCGGTGCCGTAATCCGGGTCAGTGAAGCTTGACGGCAGTATGGGAATTTCCCTGTCTATCACCGGGGCCAGAACCATCTTGCCAATGAGGTCCTTTCCATCCAACAGGCCCATAATCTCAACCGAATCCTTCTGGAAGCCCAGCTTCTCAGCGCACTGGGGGCTGATTATCCATGTCTCGCCGTTCACTTTGGCCTTGACGTACTCGACGTCAGGGTTGGCCCAGAAATTGGTCTGCCCGTAGACTGTTTCGGGGCGCAGAGTGGCTGCCACGACAAACATGGAATCCATTCTGAATTTGAGAAGCGTCCACTCAAGTTTTTCCGCATTGCCGCCCTGCGAGATATCTGTCTCCGTTGCATCAACAGCCACAGGGCCACATTCCATGCATGCGCTTCCGTAATACGGTTTCTGGGTGAGCATTCCCCTGGTATTCAGTTTCCTGAACTGCCATTGTATGAACTTCATGTACCCCGGATCTATGGTGGTCATGAACCTGTCCCAGTCTGCCAGAAATCCGAATTTCTTCCAGTAATCGTTGATATAGACCTGGCTTAGGAATTCTGCAACATAGGCTGGTTCTTTCAATTTCTCTATTTCCTCCGAAGAAGCCCCGCTTTCTGTTAACAATTCTATAGTTGACTGATCATTTCGCTCCACCTTTCTTGCAAAGGTCTGGCAAAGATTTCCACTAGCATGGGTGCCCACCGGGAAAAGAACATTGTAGCCAGTCATTCGTTTGTATCTAGTTATAACGTCTGAGTAAGTATAGCCCCGCATATGGCCTACATGTAAGAAACCTGAGGTTCCAGGGTAGGCAAACATGAGAAAGAATTTTGGCTTGCCTGGTTGTGCCTCTGCCTTCCAGATTCCAGATTCAAACCATCTTTCCTGCCATTTCTTTTCTATGGCTGCTGGCTCATAATCCCTTGTCATCTTATCATCTCATCCATCAGGCCTGGAGTGTTTTGACACGCTCGGCTGTTGATTCCGCTTGATTTTTGGCGCCTACTGACTCGTAATAATTTTTCGCAATATTGTAATTATCAATTGCCGCCATTTTCTCTCCCATCTCCTCGTAAGTGAGGCCTAGTTCGAAATAGGTTGCGGCCAGGTCGAAAGGTATATCCAGTATTTCTAGAATTACAATGCTCTTATTGATGTTTTCCACCGCCTGGTCCCAGTCCTTCTTCAGCCTGTAAATTATACCGAGGCAGCGGAACACACCGTTCATGCCGATTTTATCATCCTGGCTCTCGCAGATGTTTTGGGCATTGATGCAATAGGCCTCAGCTTTATCAAGTTCCCCGATTTTTGCCAATGCCTCTGCGGTATTGAACTGTGCCCAGGCAACCATGTTCCTGTTGCCGATCTTCTCTGAAACTTCCCTGCATTTCTCGAGTGCCTCGATAGCCTTGTTCCATTCGTTCATGTGAAGATAAGTGTCTCCGATATTGTTATAGGCCCTGGCCAGTTCATAATATTCACCCAGTTTTTCCAGTTCAACAATGCTCTTGCTGTAATACTCAATGGCCTTTGCATACTGGCCCCAGTTATTGTAAACATTTCCGAGCTCGATGAAGGTCTTGGCCATTGAAGAGAGATTGCCAGCCTTCATTGAGAAGTTGATGCTCTGGTTGTAATGCTCGATTGCTTCGTCGTTCTCCCCCTTTCTCCAGTGCACGTATCCAAGGCCCCGCTGGATCTCGCCCATTGCCTGGACATCGTCCAGCTTGCCGGCAATTTCGTCTGCTTTCACGAAATGATCTTCTGCTTCGCGGTTGTTCCCGGCCGACCTTTTTGAATGCCCGAGCGATATCAGGGCCTTGACCTCGACAGTCTCGTTGCTGTTCTTCCTGGCCGTCTTCAATGCATCCTCGAAATACTTGATGGAATTGTTCCAGAGGCCCAGACCGAAGTACAGGCTCCCGACCAGCATTGACAATCTTATCTTCTCGGCATCCCTGTCGAAGCCCTCTGTCATGGGCAGCAGGTCCATGGTTCTCAGCGCAGTGATGTAATAATCAACAGCACGGTCGAAAGCCAGCGCGTTAAAGGCCTTGTCCCCTGCCAAAATGGCATAATCATAAGTTTTCTGTGTGTGCTTACCGAGCATGAAATGCCTGGCCAGCTCGAACGCCCATTCCTTCAATTGTTCCGGGTGCAGCCTTTCAATGACCTCGCCCACAGACTTGTGTAACAAACGTACGCGACTTTGGCTCATGCTGTCGTATATCACGCTTCTTATGAGCTTATGGTCGAACCCATACTCCTCATCGCTGGTGTTGGGCACTTCCTGCACAATGTCGGCCAGCATCAGCCTGTCCAGTGAATCAAGAAGCATTTCCTCCTGAATGCCGGAAACCTCTTTAAGGATGGCAAATGAGAATGTGTCACCGACGACAGTGGCAAATCTCAATACCTTCTTGTCATCCTCGCTGAGCCTGGCTATTCTGTGGCTGATAACATCTTTTATCGTGTTTGGAATCCGTATCTTGGAAAGGTCCACACCCGCATCCCAGATATGGCCGTGCCTCAGGATAATGCCCTCGTCCATGAGCGAACGGAGCACTTCCTCCACGAAGAACGGATTTCCCGAACTTTCATCGTACAATTTTGCTGTGAATTGGGCAGGTAAATCCTTGATGTTCAGAATATGTTTTATCATCTCGGCGATTTCAGTGGCCGGCATTCTGTCCAGTGAGATCTGATTGAGAGAAATATTCCTCAGAGCCTGGTTGAAATGGTCATAAAAGGCCAATGGTTTTCCTGCAGCATCGACTTCTTCCGACCTGTAGGCCGTGCATAATAGAATTCTTGAATTGCTAATGTTCCTGGCAATGTAGACCAGCATCTGGAGCGTGCCAGTATCTGCCCATTGGAGGTCGTCAATGAACAGGAAGAGCGGTTTTCTCATCGAAGTTCTCTCCATGGCGTCCAGTACCTTTTCGAAAAGCTTGTCCCTCTCGGATTGAATGTCAATTCTGGTCATGTCTGCGTCAGAAGACTGGGTGATGGGCAGCAATCCTAATGGTACTCCGTCATTTGATGATGTGTACCCTGAATCGCCCATGCCCATGAGTCCGAGGGGAACATCCTCGTCCTCGAGATTTCGGCCCAGCTTGGTAGAAAGCGCTTCCATGAACGGTTGGTAGGGATCGGTTTGCTCAAGTGAAAGACATCTGCCGGCATGAAATTCAAAACCTTCTTCCTGGGCAATTTTTCCGGCTTCCTTGACAAATCTGGTTTTGCCTATGCCAGCCTCACCCTTGACCACTATAAACTGGCCATTACCGTCAGAAGCATCCTGGGTAAGCCGTTTTATGTTCTTGAGCTCCTTCTCTCTTCCGACGAATTTGGACTCCGATACCGAAACATTACTTGTTATCATTTGTCTCCCGCCCTGAATCTTATATGTTTTCGCTACATATAATTATAGTATTAAGCGTTTCGGATGCTCAATAATATGGTAAGAGAAATAATCTTGCTCATTCGATAATGGCATTTCTACAGTAAAGGGCCGTGCTGATATACTTCTCCCCGCCGTCCGGAAGCAGCACCACAATGATCTGGTCTTTGTATTTTTTGCTCATCTCCACGGCGACATGCATGGCCGCACCGGAACTCATCCCGGAGAAAATGCCCTCCTCGGTGGTCAATTTCCTGGCCATGTTGAAAGCGTCATCATCGTCCACATGCACCATCTCGTCCAGCAGCTCTGGCCTGAATACGCCAGGTACGTATTGCATGATAAGGTTTTTCAATCCCTGAATTTTTGTGTCTGGCCTTGGCATTACACCGATAATCTTGATGGCCTGATTGTACTTTTTCAGACAGGTTGACACGCCCATGAGTGTGCCAGAGGTTCCGACTCCGGCTACGAACATCGTGACCTTTCCATCTGTATCGTCCAGAATCTCCGGGCCGGTTCCGTCCGAATGCGCTGCCGGGTTATCTGAATTGAGATACTGGTTGGGCCAGAAATAATTCTTCGGTGAGGCATCATAAATCTCTCTAATTTTGTCCTGCGAGCCGTCAATGCCCCCCTCTCCCGGTGTCAGGACGACCTCTGCCCCGTAGGCCCGGATAATGGCCTTTCTTTCCTCGCTGGCTGTTTCTGGCATCAGAAGTTTCAGTTTGTAACCTTTCACGTTGCAGACCAGAGCAAGGCTGATGCCAGTATTGCCGCTGGTAGCTTCGATGACTATCATATCCTTCTTCAACCGACCGTCAGCCTCGGCACGTTCAATCATTGAAAGCGCGATTCTGTCCTTCACCGAGCCGGTTGGATTGACCTTCTCCAGTTTGGCCAGAATAATGTTCGAAGAATTCGGGTTGAGCCTGTTAATTCGGATCATGGGTGTACTCCCAATGGTGTCCAGCATGTCCTTGGCATATCTCATGTGCAGGAACCTCATTTTATAACTGGTGACTCCCTTAACCAGTCAATATCGGAAACATACAATTTGCGGATATCGTCAATGCCGAGCACGGTCATGACCAGCCTTTCCAGACCAAGGCCCCATGCCAGTACCGGATGTTTCACGCCCAAGGGCTTGGTAACTTCCGGCCTGAATATTCCTGCGCCGCCGAGTTCCATCCAGTTCCCATTGTGGAAAATTTCCGGTTCCAGGCTTGGCTCGGTGTATGGGAAGTAGCCGGGTCTAATTCTGAGGCTCTCGATGCCCATGCGGCTGTAAAATTCCTTCAGAAGACCGACCAGCATCTCCAGGTTGGCGCCTTCCTCCATGACTATGCCCTCAACTTGAATGAACTCAGGAAGATGGGTTGAATCAACAGCTTCTTTCCTGAAAACCGGGCCCACTGAAAATACCTTAACGGGCGCTTCAGGGTGCTCAGCTAGATATCTGATTGTGTTGACTGTGGTATGGGTGCGGAGCAGCGCTTTCTTGGCCTCGGATTCCTGCCAGTCATACTGCCAGCCGTCAGAATCTTCGTCTCCTGACTCGTGCATTTTCTTAACCCGCTGCACAAGGTCGGTTTCAGGCAGCTCCATCGTGCCTGGCTGTTTCAGGTAAAGTGTATCATGCATTTCCCTGGCTGGATGATCCTGGGCAGTGAACAGCGCGTCCATGTTCCAGAACGCTGAATGAACATAACCGCTGTCAATCTCGGTGAATCCCATATTGAGGAATATGCTTCTCACTTTTTCGATGTATTGCTGAAGTGGATGAATTTTACCGCCGCTCAGGTCTGGTGCAAAAGTTCCGATGTCATACCTGCGAATGTTCCTGCCGCGCCACTCGCCGGTTTGGATAAGTTCCGGTGTGAGACTGGAAACCTCCTCCGAGATATCCAGGCCCGCATTGACAATATCAATGCCCTCCTGGCCGATAATTACGGTTCTGACGACCTCCTCCCGGATCTTGACAATTTCCTGGCGTTTGATGAGCTTGTCAATGACATCCGATTCTATCTGTGATTCGTGAATCTCGCCTACGGCCAATCGGTCAATCAAGTCCTCATCCAGGCCCTTTTTGGTAAGCATGTTCTTGCCGTCCTGGGTTAGCTCCAGAACGGTTTCGCCGCCCTTCTTGTCAATGGTGACCCAGCCCTTGCGTTTCAGCCAGCCCATGGCAATTGGCACTTCCTCGGATTTCAGGTTTTTGTCCTTTCTCAGTTCCTCGACAGTCATGGTGCCGTGCGCCTTTTTCAGAGCCTTGAGGGCGCGTCTTTCCGGAAGGTCCATTGCGCCCTGGCGCTTGGATAATAGTGAATAATTTTTCTCCAGTTTCTCTTCCATCTGCACAAGACCCTTGGCGCGCAACCAGGAACAGGCATTCATGACCTCGACCTGGCTGACAAATACCCGGTCTTTGCTGCCTGCGATTTCCCTGAGGGATGCCGTAACCGAAGGCACGCAGTCTCCCAGTATCTTGCCCACGCTGTTCCTCTGGCCCGGCACGTCAAGAGATATTATCTGGCCTGATAGTTGGCCCATCAATGTGGCCATAATCTTTCCGCGCATTTGTTTCTCGTTGTCGGAGACACAATCCCGCAGAAGCGCTTCAATAAGAACCGCTCTCTGGTGCTCACTCAGCTCGATGCTTGAATCCTCGAATGCCAGTTCCAGACATTTCTTCAGGTTGGCAGATAACCTGGCAATCTCCTCCGGAAGGAGTGCTTCCTGAAGCTGCTCTGGCGTTCCGAAGCCCTTCAACTTGACAAGTGCCTGGAGTATGCGTTTCTCGGTCATTCCGAGTTCCTGAACCTGAGCCGTACTCATGCCGCAGACTAAACAACACTCGGATAAATTTGTTTGGAGGTTTAATCGGCATCCCAAGGCTGAAACGTACCAGGTGGCTGTGCCTTAATTATTTGGGGATTTATTGTAAAAATGTCGAAAAAACTCTGGCTTTCAAGCCGGAGATGAATCGACATAGACAGTAAAAACGTGGAAGACCGCCA
>JAUSPR010000149.1 GCA_030655715.1 Thermoplasmata archaeon | reverse complement strand
CCGAAACAGGCCGCGTACGAGATTGGTGGACCGACAGAGGAATTACCATCATCGGAATGCAGGCATTACTTTTCGGAACCACCGGCCTTAATATGTTTGGAGATCCTGAGATACAGGCTTCCATGCTGGCCCATCTTGATGTAATCTGTCGGATCGGGGCGGGCTTGGGGGCAACAAAGCTGGTTTTTGGTTCGCCCAAAAACCGTGACTGTTCTTCTCTCTCCGATGAGCAGGCACAAAGTGTGGCGGCGATTTTTTTCCGCCACCTTGGAGACATCGCCAGCCGGCATGGTGTAATGATCTGCCTCGAACCGAACCCACCCTGTTATGGCGCAAACTTCATGACTAATAGTACTGAAACGGCAAAAATCGTACTGGATGTTTCACACCCTGCTATCCGTATGCAGATGGATACTGGAGCAATTACCATCAACGGCGAAGATCCCTGTCAGGTCATTAATGAGTACGGTGCGTTAATCGGGCATGTTCATGCCAGCGAGCCAGATCTGGTTGTGTTGGGAGACGGGAAGACCGATCATGGCAAAGTAGCCTCTATGCTGAGGACATGTCTACCTGATCAGGTTGTTTCTATCGAAATGCTGCCGGCAAAAAATGAACCCAACTTACCTGCAATAGAGAGAGCTCTTGCTGTAGCAATCCGTCATTATCGCTACAACGAAGCTGGTGCAAGCGTATGAAGTGGCTTATTCTAATTCTCGGTATTGCTTCCAACGCTTCAGCAAGCGTCCTAGTCAAAATGGCCATGATGCCGCCGAGAAAATTGCCGAGCCTGAGTGACCCGACAGGTGCGTTAAGCAACTGGCCGTTCTGGTTAGGCTTGGTGCTCTATGGGGCCGCATTCCTGCTTTATGCCGCCGCATTGGCTCGACTACCTTTGAATATCGCCCACCCCTTACTGACTGCGGGGGCCGTGGCGACTGTGGCAATATGTTCATTTTTGATATTTCGTGAACCGTTTTACTGGACAACAGTAGCGGGCATTCTGTTGGTCATCACTGGTGTAGTCTTGATCACGGTGCGAATTGGCTAAACATGACGAGGAAAGATTACCAATGACTTCAGAACTATCCATTGAAGCACGCGCCTCTTGGCAGGTACCGACATTCAAAACATTGTTGTGGCTCGGCCAACGAAATCCTTACTGTGTTGTGATTCCGGTCATAAATGAGGGTAGTCGGATCAGAAATCTGCTTGACAGAATGATGGATCAGAAAATCACTGACGTTGCGGACATTATTATCATCGATGGCGGTGGTACCGATGGATCGCTCGATCTTGGCGTGCTGCGAGGCAAAGGAGTGCAAGGCCTGCTGGTGAAAACTGGACCAGGAGCGCTCAGTGCCCAATTGCGCTGCGCATATGCTTTTGTGCTGAATCAAGGATATGAGGGCATCATCACGATTGACGGCAATGACAAAGACAATCCGGAGGCGATCCCGCGATTTATTGACGCACTCAAAGCGGGCTATGATTTTGCACAGGCCTCGCGGTTTATCCCCGGTGGCAACGCAGAAAATACGCCAAAGTTGAGAGACTTTGCCATTCGATGGATTCACGCACCGATGCTTCGTTTGTTCTCTGGCTTTCACTGGACAGATACGACCCAAGGTTTCCGTGCATATAGCCGAAAGATGTTGCTGGACCCAAAGGTTGCACCTTTTCGGGACATTTTCTCAACCTACGAATTACTGGCGTATCTATCATACCGCGTACCGAAGCTTTGTTATCGATGCGTAGAGATTCCGACGGTAAGGCGATATCCGGTAACGGGTGAAGTACCTACCAAGATCAGCAGCATCAAAGGGAATCTATCCTTACTGCAGATTCTCTTTCGAGCTTGTTTGGGTATCTACAACCCGACAAATAATAACTCTACCACAAAAATTGGGGTCGGACCAAACTAACCTGCTGAAATCGTGCGCTTTATGCGTGATAAATGGCCAATTTTAGGGCTTAAAGTGCTGTTTTTGAGGCAATTTGTAGCAAGGGAGTACCATGTGGACGGTGCCATGTTACATATGGGTCTTGGGGTCGGACCAACCCAACCCATTGATATAAGTAGTTTTATGTATATAAAATGGCCTATTTTGGGGCTTAAAGTGCTGTTTTTGGGGGTAAAACTGGCAAAGAAGGTTGGACTTAATTCAATTTGTTTGAAATTATGCAAGGGAAAGTATAAACTCTATAATATTTATCTTTGTAACCCCAGGGAGTAAGGAGGTGCTTATGGCTACAAGAACCTTGAAGCTTGATATTTCTTTTCAGAAACTTCTTGCCGTTGTAGATCAGCTTGAATTGGATGAAAAAATGTTTCTCAGGAAGAAACTGGACAGGGAAAAGGTTCCTTCATGGCAGGAGCGTTTTGGAAGAGCGCTTCAACAGCTCGGCAATAAAAACAAAAGGTTCACAACAGAGGAAGTGTTAACCGATGTCGAACGGGCCATTTCCGATATAAGAACAAATGTATAGAATTAAGGCCGTTTTAGACACTAATATTATTGTCAGCGGTATCGTCTCACCAAAAGGCTCACCAAGAAAACTCCTTGAATTAGCAAAAGAAGAAACATTCAAAGCTGTAACCTCGATTTTGATAAATCGGGAAATCCTTGAAGTTCTCCACAGGGATCACATATACACAAAATATGGCCTCAATGAGGCTATCATAGATGACATCGCTTCCTTCCTTTATGAAGGTACAATTTTAACAGAAGATTCGTATGAAATCATAAAAGTCAAAAAGGATCCGGAAGATGATAAATTTATCAACTGTGCCGTTGAAGGGGAAGCAGACTACATAGTTTCCGGCGATAGGCATCTGCTCGATCTGAAACATTATAGCGGCATCCAGATTGTTAATGTAAACAGCTTTTTGAGAATATTGCAAAAAGCATAACGTCAATTCTGATAAAGAACAATATCGAGATAGATTCACAAGACAATGAAAAACACTGAGTAAGGAGAAGAAAGATGACTGAACAGGAAACAGTTGAAAACCCAGAATTTATGTACCTGCCTCTGGAAACCATTATTGTGGAGGAGCAGATTCGCTCAGGGATCGATACGGAGAGTGATTCCTTCAAAGCCCTTATGGAATCCATTAAAGACCGGGGTGTCTTAATTTCAGGGAAAAAGGGTTCGAGGGGTCGAGGGTTCAAGTGAAAACAAAATCTGTTCACGGTTCCCCGGCTCAAAGCCCGAAGCCGGGACAGGCACGGTTTACAGTTCACGGCAATCCAGCTTCCAGTATCCAGACTGTGCTTAACAATGCCCTTTCACCTCTTAGTTTTCCCCATCTTCCCATCTTCGTAACTTCGTAACTTCGACTCTTCAGCCTTTCCCCTCCACGCTCTCCGCTCTCCGCTCATTTTCCCATGGATCAGGCAAAGGGCATATTGGCATATATTCAGGCGAAACTCCCCGATAAAGGGTATGATGTTGATGGAGTGATGAGCGACTTAATAAAATACGATAGAAAACCCGAACTTGTGTCAGACGAATTAGTCGCAACTGTTGCGACTGCTCTTCAAATCTCCGGAAAGTCAACAAAGACGATGTTTAACGGACTTTCACTTTTAAAAAATTCTGACGAGATTCAGGCAGCAATCCGGGCAGGAGCACTCCCCGTTTCCCAAGGATATCTCTTCGCTGCCAACCTCGAATGTCCAGACCTTGTGAAGATATTTCAGGACATCACAAAGAAACCCG
>JAUSPR010000136.1 GCA_030655715.1 Thermoplasmata archaeon | reverse complement strand
TCACTGGAAAGGTCGTTGACATGCAAAAAGAAAATGTCATCGAGCCATTGAGGGTGAAAACCCAGGCCATCAACGCAGCAACTGAAGTCGCCATAATGATCCTCAGGATCGACGACGTCATCGCAGCAAAGAAGGGCGCTGGCGGACCACCCGGCGGCATGCCACCCGGCGGAATGGGTGGCATGGGCGGAATGGATTACTAAGCCCAACATGAAAAACAATGGGCTGGCTGAAACATGCCAGCCCAAATTTTAATTTTACATGATTTTGAGAAAAAGTTTTATTCATTGACTGGCAATTAGGTGACCATTATGAAAAAACCGAAGCTCGTTAAAACCAATCTTGACAAGCCGATTGCCGACCTTGCAGCCGGGAGCGACCACAGGACTTTGGGCATCTGGGCGGCTGACTGCGCAGAACGTGTCTTGCCGTATTTTGAAGAAAAATATCCCGAAGATGACCGCCCGAGAAAGGCCATTGAAGCATTGCGGGCCTGGGTGGAGACGGGAGATTTCAGGATGGAAGATATTCGCAGCTTTTCGCTGAATGCCCATGCCGCTGCAAGGGAAGTGGAGGACGATGATGTTGCCCGCTCCGCAGCCCGTGCGGCTGGCCAGGCGATTGCCACCGCCCATGTCCCGTCCCATGCCCTCGGCGCTGCGATTTATGCTGCCAGCGCAATTCGAGATTTCACCGGCTCAATGGATAAGGTAAATAAGGAACGAGAATGGCAATACAGGCATCTGCTCGATTTGAACGAAACGCATGGTATAACGAATCCGAAAAAGCTCTGGCGGCCGAGGAAAAAATAGATTTCACCACGGTACCGGTTATCCCCATCATGCCCCGCCTGTGAGGGCGGGGTTGTGGGCCCGATTGGGCGAAGCGGGCCAGTTGACCGATTAAGCTCATCCTTTGAAAACCTCGCCTGTAAGGGCGGGGATGTGTTGACATCGGTATCCAACCCGGCCACGGGGCTCCGGCACCCAGCCAACTCCCAATTGTTCCGGCCTCCACCCACCACACCCCCAATGCGACCTGGGAAACCGGGTTGAAAAAGTCCGAGGGCGGCATTCGTTATCAGAATGTCTGGTTGGCGGGATGCCATTGACCTCCCCGTCCTTCGCTGCGCTCAGACGAGGCTTCCCAAAACAGGGCTAACAAACTGCTTTGAGCTTCCAGAATAACCGGTCACCTTCATCGGATTTTCCGAATTCGATGGAACAAACCCCGCCCTCCAGAAATCAAAATAATACAATCCAGGCGAGGCATGATTGGCGAGTTCGTCTATTCAAGCTACGTCATTTGGTTGGCACAGCCCGTTATGCTCCAACGTTCCAAATGTCCTCAGACTTTGGATGCTGAAGAAATCTGAAAGCCACGACATTATTACAAGGACTCTTTCGCCTTTTTAATCGTCCCGGATGTTGTTATGGTATCAATCGTGACCTTCACCCTGTCCTCGCCAACCTCGTTGATGGCTTTCAGAAGTTCAATGGCCTTGTCCCTGTCATTATGCGAGCATCGGAGAATACCGCGATTGTTCTGAAACGCGGTAAGCCATGGCCGTATTTCGTCAGTCTGGTCAAGGCCCATGCGGCTGGCTATGCGCTGAAATTCTTTGATTAGTTCCCAGCGCTCGATAACTCTGGGTGCCTCTATTTCGAACACAATATATCGGTGCCTGAACTCCTTGACGCCCATGATGAATCACGGTTAATGGACAAAGTCCATTCCGGCATTTCCAGAGGCACGTTCGTCCGCGCCCATGAGCTGCGGACTCTTGACGCCGGTAACGACGACCAGTATGTTGACATCCTTGCTCATTGTCGGGTCCACGGTGCAGCCCCAGATTATGCGAGCATTCGGGCTTATCCTGGCACTTATCATCTCTGCTGCTGCTTGAGCCTCGCTGATTGTGAGGTCTTCGCCTCCAACTACACGGATAAGAGCGCCTTTCGAGTCGCTGATGTCTATGTCGCCGAGAAGTGGTGAATTGAGTGCCTCGTTGACTGCCAGTTCGATTCTCTCGCGGTCGTCGTTGGATGAACCGATTCCGACCATTGCAACGCCGCCGTTTTCCATGACCGTTAACATATCACTGTAATCCAGGTTCACAAGTCCGGGCTTGGTGATGATCTCTGTCATGCCTTTTATGGAGTTCATCAGAATTTCATCTGCGACCTTGAAGGCTGCGTCCAGGGGCAGTCTCGGCACAAGTTCCAGCAACTTATCGTTCTGGATGACGATTGTTGTATCGCACTTGTTCCTGAGCTTGTTCAGCCCCTTGATGGCATTCTCCATTCTCACGCGACCTTCGGCCTTGAACGGCATAGTTACTATGCCCATCACAAGCGCACCCTGCTCCTTGGCCATTTCTGCAACAACGGATGCTGAACCGGTCCCGGTTCCGCCGCCCATTCCTGCGGTTACGAAGACGATATTTGCCCCTTCCAGGTATGCACGGAGTTCATCCTCGTTTTCCCTTGCAGCCTGTTCACCAACTTCGGGAAGCGCTCCGGCACCCAGGCCCTTCGTGGCCCTTCTACCGATAAGCATCTTCTTCGGAGCGTGTACATGCAAAAGGTGGTTTGCGTCAGTGTTGATGGCGCACATCTGGGCACCGACAACTCCCGCATCGTTAAGCCTGTTCACCGTATTGGAACCGCCACCGCCGCATCCCACAATCTTCACGTTGATTTTCAGGGTCTCGACAAGTATCCTTAATGCCTCGTCGTCAGGGCTTTCGTTATAAATGCCCGTGCTCTTGGAGATTTCCTGCACTTTCTTGTGTTCATCATGCCTTGCTAAAGCCTCATCTATTATTGACTTCATTTTGCTTCACCCATCCCTTATTAATTATTTATACCATGATGGGGGTTTATGTATTTAAAATTTAGCTGTGAATATATTAACCGATAAAAAGAGGACTGGCTTAGTGATAATGGTCAAAAATCCTCGGGCGCTCACACCATAGATGAATTGACCAATTACACGAATGTTAGCAGAAAAATACCGCCATGTACCGTGCGTTATTTTGCATATGAAATCAAAGCAAATCGGCTTTGATAATTCAGGAACATGGCCTATAGGTGTAAACATACAGCCCAGAATCTAATCATCACGATTAAAGCAATGATGCCTGCGATTTAATGAGCTGGTAGTTTACACTATTTCATCGAAAATATAATCATCCCACGACCTTTTGCTTGCCATTATCTCGGTCTCCGGAACTGTCAGCACCGGTATCGCAAAAGTGGCAAAATCATCTATTGCCAATCTCGGGCAGGCAGTGGACACCCATGCATCCAACCCGATATTCTCCAATTTCTGTGGCGTAACAGTATCAAATTCCACAATTACGGATTCCAGGCCAATAGAAGCAAGAAGTTCGCGCATTCGGTAGGCGATTTTCTCCCGGCGTTGGCCGGATTTGGATGAAAGAATTATGCCGAAACGTCTTGCGAGTCTTGCGCGTTCGATTGCGGCATGCCGCTGCCTGAGCATTCTGTCTCTTGTGTCTGCAATGTCCCTGACTTCCCCACTAACGGGATCTGCTACAATAACCGGTTTGGGACTGGCCAGCGCAATCGCGAGCGGGTGAAAAGTACCGGTTCCGACAAACAGGTATGATTCCACTTCATCAGACACCGCCCTGGCACTTGAAGCATTGCAACCGAGGACCTGGCCTTCCGCGAATAAACGGTCGTCGCCTTTTCCGACAAGGACATTGATGCCCTTTGATTTCAGATGGTTCACCATGGTTCCGACAAGATGGATGTGCTGAGCGGTTGTTAACAGCCCTACTGTGCCCTCAAGATGAGGAATGGCCTTGTCCAGAACCGGTATCGGATCTGCATTGGACCTTACCTGGATGAAC
>JAUSPR010000133.1 GCA_030655715.1 Thermoplasmata archaeon | reverse complement strand
CATCCCAGCAAAATAAAACCCCGGACGTAATATCCAGGGGTTCCCTTTTCAGCGCAAGTCGCCTATCCCGTGGCATCGTTCATCTTACTATCGCTCTGATCCAAAGATACAGTCTCGTAGGCGGCATCGCTGACCACTCAGTTCCTTCCTGAATTCAATAAAAACGAGTTGCTCGGAGAGATACAATCTTTCGAGTGGTTATCAATAAAACATTTTCTTGACTTATCAAGTTATTATGCCCATATATGATATGTTTAAATAAGGCATTGTCAGTCAGTTAACAACCGATTTGAACCCGTTAAAAGGGTGATGCCATGGAGAGATTATTGAAACCCCGTGTCTCGAAAAGAGTGCGGGGTTTTGTATTTTTCCAGATGCCTTACTTCAGAAACTGGACAAGGCAATGTGTATGTTCGGGGTCGGGAGTTCTGAGACCCCAGTTCGGAGTAGAGATCCGGAGAAAAGAGGTCTTATGAAAAATATTTTATTTACCGGCTTACGTGCACGATTAATGTTTCTCGTGCTTGCCGTTATTGTTCCGATACTGGTGCTGATCGTCTATCATGGCATTGAAAGTAGAAATAATGAACGCATTGAGGCATTAAATCGATCACAGGGGCTGGCCCGGACCGCGGCCGCTTTATATGAAAATACTATTATGGAGGCGAGCCAGCTTTTTTTCGCCCTTTCGCAAACACCTCAATTCCGTGAGCAAGATCCGGACGCATGTTCAAAGATCTTTGCCGATCTGTTAAAACGTACGAAAAACTACAATGGTCTTGCTGCCGCCAAGCCGAATGGAAAGGTATTTGCCTCGGCGCCCACCATTACAAAACCGGTCAGTTTTGCCGACCGACCGTGGTTCCAACATCTTGTGCAAACCCGCGGCTTTGTAATCGGCAAATATACAAAAATAGGCCGTATCAGCGGCAAACCTACCGTTGTTATGGGCTATCCTGTCCTTGACCATACAGGCCGGCTAATGACTGTCATTACTGCCGGACTTGACCTGGAGCGCCTGCAACAAACGCTTCTTACGATTGATCTGCCCGACGGAGCGACCCTTAACGTTATCGACAGCAACGGCATGATCTTACTCCGCTTTCCCGATCCGGAGCAATTCCTCGGCAAAAAAATGCATGATAAATCCATAGTCAAGGCCATGTTAACCAAAAAAGAGGGAGCGGAAGAGGGGATTGGCCTGGGGGGGGCGCCCCGCCTTTACGGATACACAACGGTTGGCAGCGGAGTTGATGCCATCCACATAAGCGTCGGCATCCCGGAACAAGTCGCATATGCAGCTGTTGAACGGCATATGGCTCGCGACCTTGCCTTGTTGGGGTTGGTGTCGGCGCTGGCGCTTCTGGGCGTCTGGTTATTCGGTGGAGGATTGATCATATCTCCGGTGAACCGGCTGCTATACGCGACGAAGCGAGTGGCCGATGGGGACCTGACCGTCCGCACAGGACAATCCGATGCATCGGGTGAGCTCGGTTTATTGGCTTCCAATTTTGACCGGATGGCCGAGTCGCTTCAGCGTCGCGAGGAGGAGCGCAAGCAGGCGGAGGAACGAATCGGACAGCTACATGAATATCTTCATCTTCAAATCGAGAGAATGCCCATTGGATTGATCGTTTGGGATACAGAGTTTCGTGTGACATCCTGGAATCCCGCTGCCGAGAAGACTTTTGGGTTCACAGCCCAAGAAGCGATGGGGAAACATCCATACGGCCTGATTGTGCCAAAAGAGGCTCAACCCCATGTGGATGATATTTGGGGTTGCCTGCTTGAAGGGGACACAACAGCGCAGAGCATAAACGATAACATGACCAAAGATGGTCGCACTATCATCTGCCAGTGGTCAAACACACCTTTTAAAGGAGACGACGGCACCGTAAGGGGCGTTCTTTCAATGGTTCAAGACATCACCGAGCTCAAGCAGGCAGAAGAGGCGCTGCGGGCGAACGAAGAAAAATATCGCCTCCACTTTGAAAACGTCTCCGATATTATTTTCTCATTCGACCGGGAGTTCAGGATTCTCAGCATATCGCCCTCCCTGGAACGAGTTTTGGGATACAAGCCCGAAGAGTTCATCGGCAAGCCTTTTCCGGAATTGAATATTTTACCACCCGAATACCTTGAGAAGGCATTCTCCGATGCAATGCAAGTATTTGCCGGCGAGCATTTAGATTCAATAACCTATGAGCTCATTGCCAGGGATGGAACGAGAAAATATATGGAATTCAGCAGCGCTCCCTTGTTCCGCGACGGTCAGGTTGTGGCCGCGGTTTCCGTCGCAAGAAACATCACCGACCGCAAACAGACGGAAGACATGTTGCGTATCACACAATTCTCCGTGGATTCCGCAGCGGAGTCTGTAGCATGGGTAAGGAGAGATGGGCGGTATCTGTATGCAAACGATGCATATTGCCGTCTGCTCAATTATTCCAGGGACGAAATGCTCTCCATGAGGGTTTGTGACCTGGATCCCGATATTTCAGCAGAAAATTGGCCTGGGACCTGGGGAGAAATCAAACAACAGGAGGTCTCTGTTTTCGAGTCTTCCCGTCGTACAAAGGATGGCATCCTCATCCCGGTCGAAATCTATACCAAATACCAGACATACGGAGATAAGGAATTTCTTGTCACCTTTCTCCGGGACATCAGAGAACGAAAACTACATGAAGAACAACTAAAAAGGCAAATCGACCGCCTGGCGGCCCTGCGAGCCATAGACATGGCCATAACCGCCAGCCTCGACATACGCGTCACCTTTAACATTTTTTTGGAACAGGTCATTAATACTTTACATGTAGATGCGGCAGACGTCCTCGTTCTTAATTCACGCAGCTATAATAAACTGACATTTGTTGCCGGCAGAGGCTTTCGAACGAATGCCCTTCGACACACAAATTTATCACTAGGCGAAGGTTTTGCGGGCCGCGTTGCCCAGGAAAGGAAGACTCTCTGCATTCCCGATCTCGAAAAAGAACCGCAGGATTTATTAAAGCACTCCCCTAAACTCAGTAGTGAAGGCTTTGTCTCCTACTACGGCATACCTCTTATTGCGAAAGGACAGGTTAAAGGCGTCCTGGAAATCTTCAACCGCACGCCCCTCGAACCTGACCGTGATTGGCTGGATTATTTGGAAGCTCTCGCTTCGCAAGCGGCCATTGCTGTGGATAACGCCATGCTTTTCGATGATCTCCAGAAATCCAACATTGACCTGATTCAGGCCTATGACAACACGCTGGAAGGATGGTCCAATGCCCTGGATCTGCGCGATAAGGAAACCGAGGGGCACTCTCAACGTGTCACGGAGATAACGTTGCGAATAGCCCGCCAAATGGGCATGAGAGACAGCGAACTGGTGCATGTGCGAAGAGGCGCCCTGCTTCACGACATCGGCAAGATGGGCATTCCGGACGGCATCCTTCTCAAGCCGGGTCCCCTTGATGACGAAGAATGGGAAATCATGCGAAAACACCCGGTATATGCTTATGAATTTCTCTACCCCATTTCTTATCTGAGGCCGGCACTGGACATTCCGTACAGTCACCATGAAAAATGGGACGGCACGGGCTACCCGCGCGGTTTAAAGGGAGTACACATTCCACTGGCAGCAAGGATCTTTGCAATTGTCGACGTCTGGGATGCGCTGCGCTCGGATCGCCCCTACCGCCCTGCATGGCCGGAAGAGAAAACCCGTGAACACATCAGGGAGCTGGCCGGCAA
>JAUSPR010000127.1 GCA_030655715.1 Thermoplasmata archaeon | reverse complement strand
TATCCCGAGGATGCACCAGCTCTGCGCGTAGATAAAGGCCAGGATTACACAAGCAGTTTTGTCTATAGTGTTGGTAAAGACGCTATCGATCCGTTGGAAGTAGAACGATTAAGAAGTTGGATGAGAAAGGCGAATCCGGAAAACGAGCTATCTCGACTTGGCAATGATAAATTGTTAGAGGCCATGAATTTGGTGCGATCTGGAGAAGATGGTGTTGTGCGACCGACTTTGGCCTGCGTTTTGTTGTTGGGAAAAGAAGAAATTTTACGAGATAACTTACCTCAGTGTGAAGCAGTATTTCTACGGTTCGATGAGGATGACACAACACCTGTCCAGAGCAAATATCTCAAGGAACCCCTGATGAAAGTAATCGACAAGGTTTGGAGCCTGATTGAACCGTACAACAAAACTGTCGTAATCAAAGACGCGTTCTTCGAAACTCCAGTTCCCAGCTTTCCAGAAGAAGTCGTCAGGGAGGGCCTGCTCAACGCCCTCACTCACAGAGATTATACGAGGAATGAACCAATCCAAATTAAATTGTTTAAGGACAGATTAGAAATTAGCAATCCTGGTGGATTCGTAGGTGATGTTACACCAGAAAATATTTTAACACACCCGCCAGCCAGGCGAAACCCGTCTTTATCAGAGGCTTTTCAACATATAGGCGTAGTCAACAAAGCTGGCCTTGGCGTGGACAGGATGTACAAAAAGCTAATCTCATTCGGAAAAACACCCCCTGAGTATCCTTCTTTTAAAGATGCGGTTACGCTTATAATACGTGATGGAGATTTTGATGAAACACTGGCCAAATTTGTGGGACGAAGAGCTAAAGATGGATACGGTTGGAAACTGGATGAGTTAATAGTGATTCATCATTTACGTCGTAATGATAAAATCAAAGCGGAAGAGGCATCAATGATTTGTCAAAAAACCTTGAAAGATTCTTCTGAACTTCTATCTTCAATGGATGGAAGATTTTTAGAACGATATGGAAGTGGGCGCGGAACTTATTACCAATATACTAAAGAAATAATGTCCACCCTTGGAGAGAAAGCCAAGTACACCAGAATGACTAAACTAAGTGAAGATAGAATGATTGAATTAATAAAACGACATTTAGAAACATACGGTAGAGTTACCAATAATGAAATTCAAGATATATGCGGTATTGACAGAAATCAAGCATATCGTCTGATTCTAAAACTTGTAGAACAAAAAGTAATTGTTCGCAGAGGAGAACGCAGAGGTGCATACTATGAAAAACGAGCATAACGAGCAAAAGAATGCGCGCGAGCATAACCGACATATGCGCGCGAGCATAAGTTATGCGCAGACGCACAAATATTTGGATTTAGAGACTAACAAGAACGAAGAATTTACAGGAGTGAAAACAGAATGAAACCATTTCATACGATAGCGGTGCCACACAAGGACATTCTTGAAGGAAACCTGACGATGGACGTGTTTGCAGCTGACCTATGGGAAGTCAACAAGGACAAGGGTCCGGATGAATACAGGGACGCAGATTTGTTCTTCAAGAAGACCTATATGACAGAGGGTCTGAAGAGTCTGCTGGACATAGTTGAGAAAAGGCTGAAGGGGACGGGCGGGCATTCCGTCATACAAATCCAGACGCCGTTCGGGGGCGGTAAGACCCATGCGCTTATCGCGATGCTTCATAAGGCAGAGAGCTGGGGTGCCAAGACTGTTGTGTTTGTCGGAGACAAAGTGAAGACAGGAAGCAAGGCAGAAGATTTTGACACGCCCTGGAAAATCATGGAATATCAATTGACAGGCAAGGTGAATAAATTCAAGTCCCCAATCCCGCCGGGAGGAGAACAAATCAAGGAATTGCTGGAGCAGTACAAGCCAACACTCATTCTGATTGACGAGTTTATACCTTATCTCAACATCGCGGACAGCGTCAAGGTAGAGAAGAGCACGCTCACATCTCTGATTCTGAGTTTTATGCACACTTTGACGAATGTGGTCAGCGAAATGCCAGGAGTCTCTCTTGTTTTCACGACAACGCCCAGCAATCCATACAACAGAACGCCTCGGGGGCAAGAGATTGTCAGCGACCTGCAGAACATTACTGCCAGAAAGGAAATAATCAAGACGCCGGTGGATGACCACGAGATAACCGCCGTTATTCGGCAAAGACTGTTTGCAGAAGTTAACAAAGACGCAGCTAAAAAAATAATTTCCGAGTTCATCAAATACTGTGAAAAAGAAAACATTCTGCCAGCAGGCGTTGAGCCAAGCGATTACCGAGACAAATTTATAGAATCATACCCGTTCACGCCGGAAGTAATTGATGTGCTTTATCACAGGTGGGGCAGTTACCCAGACTTCCAGAGGACCCGAGGCGTTCTCAGACTTCTGTCTCTGGTGATACATTCTCTTAAAGGAGACAACATCTCATACATTAGCGTGGCAGATTTTGACCTGGGAAACCAGGACATCCGCCAGGAACTGCTCAAACACATAGGCCAGGAATTTAATGGCATTATCGCCGGGGATATTACGGATTATGACGCTGGTGCCAAGAAAGTGGATACCTCATTGGGCGGGGCATACCAGGGTCTGAAACTCGGAACAAGGTCCGCGACGACCATCTTCATGTATTCATTCTCGGGCGGCGCTGAGACTGGAGCCACAACCACTGACATTAAGCGCCTTTCAACAACAGTCGAAAATCCTTCCAGTGTTATTGCGGAGGTACTTGATCAACTGAAAACAAAGCACCTTGGCTACCTTCAGTATGGAGACGAGAAATACTTCTTCCAGAACCAGCCCAACCTCCTGTTGATATTGAGAAAAAAATGGAAAACATCAAGCCCAAAGATATTGTCGACCTGGAGAAAGAGCTGCTGAAAGGCTGCATCAGAGGAAAGCAGTTAAGGGTATCCATTTGGGAGGAAAATTCTGCAAACATCACGGATTCGGAAGAACTCAAATTGGTCATCTTGAACAAAGAGGACAAGCCATTGATGGAGTCCATTACGAAAAACAAGGGCCAGACGCCGAGAGTATACAGAAACACAATCTTTTTCCTCTATCCGACTGAATCGGAAAAACCAGGTTTTGTCACAGCTCTGAAAAGAAAAATAGCATACGAAAACATTGAACATGACAAAACCGTGAATCTTTCCGAAGACCAGAAAAAGGATGTCAAGAAAGAGATAAAGAAGAGCGCCGAGATTCTTCAGGAAGCAATACACAGGTACTATCGTTCAACAGCAATCCCTGATAAAGAAGGTCTCAGGTTTGGCGATCTGGGGGTCCCCACATACGGAGAAGAACGCGGTTTGGATGATATTTATTATGACAAGCTCAGAGCCAATGGCGACATTCTTGCTAACATTGCAGCCCTGGTCATCAAGGAGAAATACCTAACAGGCAAAGATTATGTCTCAACAGAGCAGTTGTATCAAGCCAGTTTGAAAACCCCCGGAGAGAAGCGAATAGTCAGTCCAGACAATCTGAAAATGGCAATGGCTGAAGGAATAGTGAAAGGGTTGTTCGGTCTCGGAGAGATGGAACAAAACAAACCAGTATGCCACTATTTCAAAGAAAAACCAAGCCTTTCATTGAGCGGTTCTGAAGTTCTCATTGTAGAAAGCATTTGCCAGGCGCAGATGAAAGAGAAGGTAAAGGAACCTGGAGAACCAGAGCCGCCAGAGGGGGAAGAGCCCGAAGATGAAACCGATGAGGGGAAAGAAAAACCGAAATCAAGAGACCGTGTCCATCTGAAATTTGTAGTCCCAAAGGGCAAGGTTTCGAACATCATGGGCGTCATGAATCTCCTCCAAAGCAAATTTGACAACCTGGAGATTGAGATAGTGGCTGCTGATGGCGAAATATCTGAACTGGACTTCGAGGACAAAATCAAGGAGACGTTCAGGCAGCTTGGGATACAGTTGAAAATTTAGAGTGCTGCATCCCGAGAATTAACGTGGTCTTGAGGGGATGCCCCCGCCATCGGGCCGGGTGCTTCAGCTCCCTAACATTCTCCCAATGGGCATAATAGACAGAGGATATGCAAGGGCTCTCACAGAGCTTCACGCAGTTCCGCCCTCACCCCCCTCAACTCCCGACCCCCAATTACCCCCCGACCCGGCCTTGTCCAGCCATCCCTCGATTAAACGCCCCGGTTGCGAGGCATTCGCCCTATTGTTTCATGATGTGGAACCATAACGCGAAGGTCGAAAGAGCCAGCCAGGCTGTGCAATCCAACACCCCGCCAACACATCATACATGCGTGCGGGTGAGGATGCCGAAGCCTGGGGTTGATGCCGCCAATATCGTTTGAAATAGGGCCATATCATAAATTTCACCGCGACACCCGGATTGCCAAAGACCGCATACTGGCACTGGCCATCCCCATCATGCCCCGGTCGAAGGCCGGGGTTGTGACCCGGTTAGCGGAACCGGGTTGGTGACCGATTAAGCTCATCCTTTGGAAACCTCGGCTGTAAGGCCGGGGAGGTGTTTAAACCGGCATGCAACCCGGCTCTTCACCTCGGCACCAGGCCAAATCCCAACTTGTCCCAGCCAACCGCCCACCACACCTTTTATCACGCCCTGGAAACCGGGATGAAAAACCCGAGGGTGGCATTCGCTCCCAGAATGTCGGTTAAGCTGGGTGCCGTTGTTACCCCGCCCTCCCTTCGGTCAGACGAGGCTTTGAAACCGTCTTCCAGAATGCCTTGTGCTCCCAGAATAAACGGTCAACTTCATCGAATGTCCCGAATTCGATGGAACAAACCCCGCCCTCCAGATTCCAAATCGATGCAATTCAGGCGAGGCATGATTGGCCAGGCCGTCAATTCAAGCTACGTCTTTTGGTTGGCACAGCCCAGCCCACTCGTTCCGAATCTCTGTTCGGAACGATGATGTACGGGCTGGTAGTTTACTTTCCGCGCTCCTCCGTCACGGCTCCATAACTTTCTGGAGAAACTCGTTCCAGGTTTCCTGCGAATCTCTGAACTTCTCTGCGGCCTCTGAAACAAGTCCTGCAATATCGCCATTGATTTCGGAAGATATTTTGCTCCAGTTCACCAGCACCCCTTCGGTTTTACCCGGCGCGAACATCTGATGCATTCCACCTTCTGCCATCATTTTATATACATTCTCGTCCGTTGTTATTTCTCTCAGCAGTGTGTTCATCCGGTTGGTAAAATCACGCCACGAGGATTGTATCTCCTTGTATTCATCAATCTTTGCCTCGCTGTTCTCAGCGAAGAATGCAGCGGTGAACCTGGACACTTCCTCATACTCCTTCTTGAGTTCTTCGATGAGTTCAACTTGCTCTTGTCCGCTGGATGATGCAATTCTGCTAATGAGTTCTGCAATAGTCCTCCATTTTCCGAATAACTCCGCATACTTGCTGGTGCTCTTTTGTGTATTATTGAGAAGGGAGGCGTTCAACTTCCCGCAGTGCTCGTTCCAGACGCTGGAAATTTGCTTATATATCTCCTTAACGAAATCCGATAGGATGCTCCCGCATAGGCTATCATTGAACTTCGACCACATCTCCCAGGTGTTCGTATTGAATTTCTGCTGCTCATCTATCACATCGTTCATGCGAGTCAGTAAACCGAATTGCTGTTCAGTGCACAGGTTCATTATCTCCCGCATGCGGTCCTCCGAAGTCACTTCCATCTTTGGATTGTCTTCCTCATGGTCCCCAGAGGTTTTCCACACTTTGGGTTCGCTCTCTTCGCTCTTTTTCGTCCCCGAGGTTTCCACCACTTTTGGAATAATCTCTTCGCTCTTTTTCGTTTCTTTCTTGGCTTTCTTTTTTGTCATGTTCATCCTCTCCTTATTATTCAATTCAATTTTTTCTCCAACTCCTCCACTTTTTTCTTCAGTTCCGAGATCTCATTCTGCAATGCGTAAGCACTCGGGAACTGGAACATCATGAGATTTTTCTGGATGGCCCCTGTCCTTTCAAAATATGATTGATAGAGGCTTTCAATATCGGTCTCTAAATTCTTTGCCAAGCTGGCAAACGGTCCGTACATATCTTTTGTTTGGTTCATCCAGATGGCGTAGGTATCTTCGTAGTTCGTCCTGTGGTCCTTGAAGAAATCCGCCATTATGTTCCCGAACTTTCCAGACATAGACGACCAGGCGACCAGGAGTTCATTGGGTTCGGCCTCATTTCGATTGGCTAAAACATCCACAAAACCGTTCATCCGGTCCGTGAAATCGTTCCATAGCTCGGTCACCTTTTGGTTCTCATCCTGGCTTTTAGCCATTAGCTTGGTTATCTGCGAGGTCATCTCGTTTGCGGAATCGAACCCAGTGGCGTAAAAATCCGCTATGGCATACTTCTCCGGTTTGCCGTTTTTCATGATGTTTGCCATCATGTCCTTGGAGTACTTATCATACATTTTGATAATTTTCTTGGAGTTAGTCGAGTTCTCGGAAACCATATTGTTCAACCTCGCCCCTATCTTGTTGTTGTAGTTCCTCCAGATATTGGATAGTTCATTGTAGCTGTTTTTTTCCTCGTCAGATGCTGGCTTTATTTTTCCCTCCAAGCTCTTGGAAAAATCTATCCAGCCATTGTAGAGTTTTTCGCAATCAGCCTGGCTTTCCCCCAGAGCACTGTTGATTTGATTTTCCAGGTTCCTGGAGTAGTCTGTCCACGCGTTGAATATGCCCACGACATCTGCTTTTTCTTCTTTTTCTGTTTTTTTCATACATTGTTCCCCCTTAGGTGTACGCCTACATCTGCCCTAGGCATGGGAGCGAGTGCGGGACGCGAATATATATTATCACTTTTGATTATCAAAAATGAGATTGTTGAAAGAAATGAGGATAAACCAGCATTGTGAAGCGTGCGTTTCTTCATCATGAACAGCCATGACCCTATCCAATTAGCCACATATGTTGTCGATATATTCGTTGTTAATACACACATATTACGCGCGAAAATATTCACAATTCCGCAATCGCTGGGGAAAACCTTATCAATCATATCCTCCTTAATGGTAACGGGAAGCAGGTATCTGTTATGTGGGCAATTCCTATCACGATGAACTCTTCCCCACTTTGAGCGGGGCAAATCTCTCTCCAACCTGGGCGTTATGCCCGAAGCCCCGCCCACTTTTTTTAAACGCAATCTTAATAGCAGGTGTATCATTTTACCTGTGAAAGAGGAAGATAATGCCAGATAATGTTATTGACAAAAAGACCTTGAGTGAGGAAGACATTTGCAGATTATTCATCACACCAGCTATTGAGAAAAGCAGCTGGAACTCAAAAGCCCAAATCCGACAGCAAGTAACGTTCACCGATGGTAAAATTCTTGTTCGAGGAAATTCGTATACCAGGGGAGAAAGATTCCGGGCAGATTATATTTTATTCAATTGGGGTACAGCCAATAATCGAAGGTACATTATTCAATGCATCCTCAATAAAATCTGCAATTTCTGTCGATCTAAATTTTGCTTTACAATTAGAAGACGTTTCATATCTTACCGCATCAATATGGGCGCCTATTTTATCATATAATATTTTCAGTTTCATAAATTCTTGATAATGTGATGCGCCTTTTCGAGAGTATCTTCTTAAAAGTTCACACCTGAGTCCGTGATTAAGTGTTCCTTCATATCCTCCTTTATCTCGAAGAAACGATGAGATATAATGCAATTCGGTATAGAAACAAGCAACAATAATCCAATCATAGAAATCGCAATCCTTGATAGTTTTAACATATTTGGCATTACTTTCAGCTTTTTGTAAATGCTGTGTATGGTTCATTTATTAATCACCCAATTAATATTGGTTCATATCGGTCTGATAAATCCTCAAATGTAACTTTTACCTTAAATTCATACTCAATGTTGTCGACATCGAAGTTAGAAAATAATTCAAAAAATGAATTTTTCTTTTGGATAGATAAATCATTAGCAAATTTCACCCATATGGTGGTGACCTCTTTTTGCCTTTCTAAATAGAGTGTAATTCCTCCAATTTTTTTGCATTGCTCAATCATATCAGAGAATGATTTTGGAAGTTCAATAGCACTATAATCAATTATATGAAGCTTAATTAATTCTGTAATTTTATCAAGACGATAATTTTCTAATTTTAAAAACGTGATATCACTTTGTTGTTGTTCTTTTATTGCTTCTAAATCTTGTATCCTATTAATAAGTTCCACCTTTTCTTTCCATTCTTGTATATAGCCAAATAACAATGAAACTGGAAAATATTCATTACTGTGTAAAATATCCATTAGTTTTTTAT
>JAUSPR010000123.1 GCA_030655715.1 Thermoplasmata archaeon | reverse complement strand
TGGCCACGTATCGTGTATTAACATCATAATCCACAACACGAACCACTATCGCTCGTAGGTCTTCATTATTCAGTGCCATAACCCGAAATGCAATAGTACCTCTTAAGTCTTGGCGAAATAATTCGCGGATAACACACAAATCATGCTATCGCCTCAATATATTTATATATCCTTCGCTCTACTTATTACCCATGCTTAACAAATCGGAAGTGCTTGAAAGATTAGAATTAGAGGTAAGGGCGTCCGTCAAGGACTTTTTAGATATACTGTTAAGTTTGCCGGATTGAGGCATTTTGGATAGCCGAGTTAGTAATGGATTTTAAGGTCTGTTTTTCTTTACTGGCTCGATTGCTCCTTTTTCAATATAGATTTTGTTGTTTTCATCCATTCAATCACTTTTCTTTCAGTCTTCTCTTCTCATCATTGTCCGTGAAATCGTCCCAATTTTCCATACCGTCTATCAATCTGTCGATTCTGATACACTTCTCATATCTCCAGTCACATGAGGGGCATATCTGGTGCTTTGGATCATCGCACTCCTTGCAGGCGAGCCCCAGGTAGTCTTCTCTCTCATCGTTCCCATAGCGGCTCCTCTTCTCAAATTCAGCCTTCTTCATAGGTTTCTTGGTCATCTTACCATCTCCCATTTAATCACTCCCTTCACCATCTAATTTCTTTCTTTTTCGGCCTCGTGGTATCTTGTTTGCTTCTTCTTCAAGTTGCTTAATCCTTCTATCTACGGCGTTTATGTGTTCCCGAGTAACTCCGAATTTTTCAGGATGCTTGTTTACCTCGTCCAACCATTCCCTGGCAATTATATTCGCCATGCTAATCACAATTTACACTGAGCTAAGTCATCTCCACTCCAAACCGACCAGCTTCGCAGCCGGCTGCTCGGGTGATTCTTCCAAGAATTCAGCCTTTAACCGTTCCAGGTTCTTCAGGGCACAACTTGCATCTTCCCTTATTTTCATGATGGTCCTATTTTCCTTCCAGCCCTGTTCTTTACAATGCTTGATGTATTCCTTGCATTGATTTTCTATAGACTTCAGGGCCTGAACAGTCAAGGCAAGTGCCTCTCTCTGTTTCTTCTCTCGAAGCTTGAGCTTCTTTACTTCTCTATCCTTTGCCGCGGTCATCTCAAGGCCTCCTGTGAAGGCCGAATGTTCCCAGGGCGAGGTCCTCGAACTGTTTGTTGCGGTTCCGTATCTTGTGGCCGCATTTCATGCATGTCGCATCGTTCGGCAATTCATTCTTCACGGGCACGGTCTTTCTGCATTTCGAGCATCGCAGGTACGTCAAAAGGCATCCCTCACCATGGTCTGAGCTTCGCCCAGGATTTTTACAATATCTTTCTTCACAAATCCCTGGTCGGCGCAGAAATCGATAATGGCCAGGACTGCGACAAGCCTGTCATCGCCTACATGTCCGATCTCCCAGTCGAACAATTCATCACTGCCTTCTTGAGATAGCCAAACCCTGTATTCGACACCTTTGAGATATGGCCATTCGCCCTCCAGAACCCTCTGGACCTTTGCTTGGACCATATCGCCAAGCATCAAGGATATTCCGTGCATGAACTTCAGTTCCGAAACGTTCCCTTCAATGCGGATTTCACCATCCCTTCTCTTCACTGCCGTAATGTCCAGGATGAAACGGAAGCGGTCGGCTTCAATTGGGATTTTTGTTCGTGGGAAGTTCTCCAAAAGCTTTCTTTTCATACACTCACCTACCCTATGTAATTCAAATTTTGTTTACCTGGCATTCGACATTCTGCATGGCCTCTGAGTTCTTCGACCAATTTCTTAAATTTCGGTGTGCTCCTGATTCCGTCGAACGATTCGTCTGTTTCCAGGTGTATACTGGTGTTTGTTGGGTCGAGTTCGTTGGACTTACGTAAGCTCTCGAAGGTTTCTTCATCCTTTCCCATCATGCAGAAAGTGCAGGCCTTGTTGAACCAAGCTACCGCAACTTTCCCGCCCTCAGCGATTATTGCATTGTAGATGGCTATTGCCTGCTTGTATTTGCCAAGATAATGCAGGGTCACACCTTTACCCATCTTCGAACCGGAGTGCTTGGGATTGAGTTCTAAGGCCGTTCCGTAGCATTTCAGTGCGCCCTTGTATTTCTTCATCTCATAGAGAGACGTTCCCTTGAAGTACCATATGTCAGCGGTGTATCCGAGGGCTTCGTCAAGGCAGGTTACGGCCTTATCGAACCTGCCATCTTCCATGAGCGTCACTCCAGCATTGACCAGGGTATTTGCCTTGAACAGCGGAGAAACTTCATCGAGCAGCAACTCAATACCCCCTGTTATCGAGATCATTCCAGACTTCATCCTGGCTCCTGCCGGGATTCTTCATCTTGAATATTGTCGGGCGCATTGGCTGGTTCTTCGGTCCTGCGAAGTGGTGGTTGGCGCAGTAAGCGTTAATCATTGTGCCTCTGGAGGTGCGTGGCCCCATCTTGATACTTATTCCACTTGCTGTGGCAAGGTTCTGGACCGCCGCTTTCGGGTCTATGACCTCGAACAGCGAACCCGCTGGAACATCAATTGTAATTTCCTCGTCGGTCTGGTTCTCCAGGATTAGATTCAGGATAAATCCTCCATCTCTGCCGCCACCGGTAGCAGATATGACGCGGATCTTGTTGGCCATAACCAGCATGGGCAGTGAATTGGGAGATTTCTCCTCAACAAATCCCAGCGTCTCAGGCGAGATGTCTTTGATGTCGTGCGGATGGTCTCCGCCGTGGTATCCATCTCTTTCCAAGGCACTGGTTCTGATGAGCGTCCTGCCGCCGACTCCGTTGGACCCGTCCGGTATTGCTGCTATAACTGGCCTTGATTCCCACTCCCGCGCACGGACATAGCCTGGTCTGGCTGGTTCCGGTCTGTCCATTATAAACAACTTGCCAGCAGGTTCATTTGGCTGGAACTTAATTTCCAGTGTTTCCCTGTCCACGAGGCAGCTCTCGACCAGGACTTTGTTGTTGAAAAGTGCGAGGACGTTTGACGGAATACAGGCATGTTCCCTGTGGATGTGTCTGTGCAGTGGTGAGTCCGCAACCAGAACTACATATGACAGCCTAGCATCCCAGTATTTTGTTATGTCCTCCAGAACATCTCCAACGCCTTGGATGCTGAATTTCTCCGGGTACTTCAATCGACCGTACTTGAAAACGTTCACCACGCCTTCTTCCTCTGACCGGCAATCTCCCATTTCCGGATATGACCGGTATTTTCTGTCAATTAAGACCGCGGAAACTTGCAGGTCTTCTGTATTTCCCGGAAGTACACCAGCATCTGCATCCCTCTGGTAAACTACCCCGAATTTGGCCATTGCCGAGGTTATTTCCTCCCCGTGTTTCTCCCTGTCTTCATCGTCGAGTGACCTTCCCTTTGACAGGACGTACACCCATGGCTCGCATTTCTTATCCCCTTTTTCCATCCTATTGTTCTTCAAGTTTTTCACCTTAGAGGAAAATAGCCGGATAACATTCTTATACTACAGCATGTTATTGATGTTACGAGTGTTACACGAAGTAATTATTTTCGAAGATGGAACTATATTTAGGACTTGAAATGAAAAGGAATCATAGAAATTAAGCAACACACATAAATACCTTTGAGTACATGACTTGTCGGTGAGAAAATGGAAGATACAAAAAATGCTATTGATCGAGTTATAAAGATGATAGATGAAATGCCATATATATTCAATACGGAAGCGGACATAAAAGGTCTAGTTTATTCTGAGCTGTTAATAGAATATAAAGAAAAGTATAAAACAGGAAGATCAGATTCAAAAGGAAATCCATTATGGACCAACCGTGTCCACACTGAATATTTAATCAGAGAAAAGGGCGGACGTATTGACACTGTTGTTTTCGAGACGAATGATATTAAATATATTAATACCAAGGAGTGGCTTGGTATTAAGGAAAAGGATCCAATGGTTCCTAATGATTTACCTTATCGCCCGGTCAAACTCCAGGATGCCATCGAAATCAAATACAATGGAAATAGAGGCCAGAAAGCGCTAGAGAAAGAAATTAAAGCCGATATTGATCGACTAGAAGTTTTGCTCAAAAACAACAAAACAAAAACAAGCCACTTCATTTTTATAATACGGTGCCCAACAAAAAATCAAATAAATGCGGTTAACAACGTAAAAAAACTATATGAAAATAATAAAATAATAAAATTCCATTGTAATAATGAATATAAAGAATTATTTCAAAAATAATGTAGAAACACCCATTTAAATCCGATTTCACCTTTACAAAACATAACATTCATATACACTCATACGTTATTCATGTTACTGGAGTTATATTATGTCAAAGCCAGCACCTAGATATCTGAGAGTCGTGGTATTCTGCCTAGGGATA
>JAUSPR010000121.1 GCA_030655715.1 Thermoplasmata archaeon | reverse complement strand
TTTCATTGGAAGAGGTGGACAGGATATTCTCAATTGAAACGATGCTGGAATATCCTGAATATATACGCGTCCAACTTTTGGTGAAGGAGATTGAAGATGGTGAAGTCCTGGCTGAGCCGAAGTTTCCCCTGATTACGCGGTCGGAGTATGCGCTGCATGAGTGGGGAATGATAAAGAGATAGCCTTAGCATTCTGTCAGCAGTTATAATGTTGGTTCTCACCAGCCGACCGCTTCACCCAGATGTTTCATGGCCACTTTCTTCAGGCTTTCAACGACGCTTTTACTCACCACCGGCTCCCGGTAGGTGACTGTGAAATACATTTTCCCAAGGGTGACGACTCCCAGGTATTTCTCCTGAAATTCATTGTAACAGCATGGGCCTATGATGTCTTTCAGTATTAACAGGCCACGATTATCCGGCATCTCCAGCACCCCAAGATTGGACAGGTCCAGCCCGGTGTTCAACGTATAATCGCCTTCCAATCTCAATAAACGTTTTGCCAGTTTATCCTCCAATTCTCCGTACCTGGTAAATGAGATAGAGTCCACAAGGGTCGGATGCAGATCCTTCAATTGCATATATACTGTGAACACATTCTTGTCTGTTATTTGCTGCTGGATGTGTTCATGCACGGCCAGGGCATTGGCCCAGAAACTTTTTTCCTTTGGACGTTTGAACTTGATCTTGAACGATGAAAAGTACAATCCAAAGGCTTCACCCACCGGGGCGGCCAACCTATTTCTTATACTAACAGGCATGGAAATATTTCTCAGGTATGGTTCCTTTCCCTGGACCTCGATCTGGGCAAGGAGAAAGGCAGTGCAAAGGGCACTGTGAACAGATATATTCTCCTTCCTGCATCTTTGAATCAGGGAAGAGGTTTGTCGCTCGGACAGGTTCCAGTGAGTTATGTTCAGGCCTTCCTCCATTTTCCAGAATTTATCATGAAGTCTGATATCATCCGCTTCATCAAAGATTATTCCTTTCTTTGCCCATGACTTATTAAACCTCAATATGAGTTTATTGTAATAGTTCTTCAAGGTGGCACCGGGCGGAAGGTTATTCTCGACGATGACTGGCTCTGGCAGAGGCACTATTTTTCTGTCCGGTGTACTCAGATGTACAAATATATCGCGAATGAGATAGTAGAGTGAAAGACCGTCACAAATCATATGATGGCTATTTACGAGCAGGTCAAAGCCATTTTGGGTTCTGAACAGAACAAATCGTATCAAAGGGCCATGTTCCGTGGAATGTCTGGTCCGGAGCTCCTTGACGGCCCTGCCCAACAAATCATCGACGCCGATTGAATCAAAATCAATGACCTGGACCCATGGTTCACCTACCGATTCGGTGATGAAATATGCATCACCATTCTTTTCCTGCCGAATCCGTGCATTCAACAGGGGATGGCGTTTCCTCACCTTTGATATTGCAGCCTTCAGCTGCTCCTCGGAGATGACCCCCTGGAATCGCCCTATCATTATCACATTGGGATTTGGCCGTTTGTAGAAATAACGCTCCACAGCAATGACCTTTCGCCCGAGATGATTGTCTTCGCTGCTTCCATTTTTCATATTTAATATACACACTCCGCTTCTGTTTCGGATAAGGGGTCATAACAATATAATATTTTGTCAAAGAAGGTCTTCACAATCATTATTAACTTGTAAAACCATTATTCGGTCGAGGGTGATGATATGGATCGGCGAACACGAGGAAGCGTGATGAATGGTTATCTGAAGTTCATCCAAAAGAAATGGGGCGTAGAAGGGCTGGCTCAGTGCAAGAAAGATGTTGGCATTGAAGACATGGAATTCAGGGACGGTCAATATTACCAGGACGCGATTATCGGCAATGTGCTCAGGTGGATGCACCGTGAGAAAGGAAGGGAGTCTTTAAAGGAAGCTGGCAAATTCATAATGCACAATCTCGGAATATTATCCTGGCTTGTACGCTTCACGGACATTGAAACACTGGCCAAGAAATTCCCAAAGAACTACAGCGAGGTATATGCTTTCGGAAAGTGCAAAGTGGATTTATCGAATCCCAAGAGACTAATATTGGTCCTTGAGGATGTAGGGTATTATGAGGAGGCCTGCATCATTTGGGAAGGCGTGGTGGAAGAGTCCCTGGTGATGACCAAGACCAAAGGAAGGGTCACACATACCAAGTGCCAGCGGCAGGGGGCGCCGCACTGCGAGTTCGTCATTGATGTGTATTGATGCTAATGCGCTTTTTCGTGCGCCTTGTACATTTCACCTGAAAAACTTGACATGTCAAGAATACCCTAATATACTATTTCACTCAATGTCTATCATGGTGAAATATTGATATTGGAATGTCCGGAATGCAATTCCCGTAGTCTGTCTTTGGACCACAGAACGAACATGTACAAGTGCAAGAACTGTAATGCAACATTCGATACGCCCATAAAAATTGATAAAATGAGCCCCTCCACAATTGCTCTCATAGCAACGATGATTATGGTGGCTATAACTGTAACTCTTGCAGCAATACTGTATTCTATGGTAATTTCAATGAAGCCAGCAATCTATCTTTACACGCCAAGAGAGGAAAAAGAACAACTGAAGCTCAAAGTCAAAGGCGTCATCACCACCAGAATACCGTTCCGCGAGGGCATCAGTTCGATCATTTGGGACGATCTGGTGTTGAAAAATGGAAAAATCTTCACCAACAAAAAATCATTTGATTATTTGTTCTATGAATCAAAGAACGTGATGCCGGAACATGAAAACACTGGCTGGATCCTGAAAAGGCAGAATGGTGCTCTTTCATGGAACCAGGCCCCCATCGATAAAAACGACCTATCAGAAATGCTCAGGAACATACTGGCCAAATACGGATTGTTTGAAAATGAGATAAACGATTTCATCGAATATTGGTTTGATGATGATATGAAGATATTCTTTGGCCAGGATGAATTTACATTTGGAATCTACCCGATTTCATTGGAAGAGGTGGACAGGATATTCTCAATTGAAACGATGCTGGAATATCCTGAATATATACGCGTCCAACTTTTGGTGAAGGAGATTGAAGATGGTGAAGTCCTGGCTGAGCCGGAATTTCCAAAAATTTCAAGGTCGGAATACGCATTGCATGAATGGGGCATGATGAAAGGATAGAAAATCCGCGGATATGCACCATATATGGTTTCCATGGGAATTTCTAGCATAGCATTTATGAGCATGCTCACAATAGCTATTTAAATACTGAAAATCTAGAATACTTCATGGGCAAAAACAACGGATTGAGCGCGCTGGAGAAACCGGTCGGTTCAATGAAGATACTGATGCACCTCCACCGGCATGAGAAAGCCACCATAACGCATCTACTGAAATCCGAGCAGCTGTGCCAGAAGACCACATATTGTGCCCTGAGCAAACTTCAAAAAGCAGGCCTAGTCTTCCAGGAAGAGAGCCTCGGGTTCCCCCTGAGCAAGTATTATTTTCTAACTGACAAGGGGAAAGTCGTGTCCGAGCAGCTGGGCGCGGTTGTGGCGGTGCTGGGGCGGTAGGAAGATTCGGCAATTATGAAATCCTTGTGTTGCGAAAGATTTTTACTGGGCGCCCGCATTAATATCTCTCAAGTGGAGATATGAGAAGGAAGGAAAGAATAGAACTTTATCTGGATTCTCAAAAGGTGATACTGGACAGTAAGAACCCCTACTATTCGACAAGCGCCGGAAAAACAGATGTTGCCAGATGGCATCCCAGACATGATGATTGTTACATTGTAAAAGAGGGAGTATTCGGATTTACTGAAATCGAGAAGAAATTCCTGTCCCAGCTTGAACAGCTGGCCTTATCAGAGGGAAGGGAATTGAGAATATACGATACCAAGAACTTCTGGCATGGGATTCGTGCCTATTTCAGAGGCGTCGAACAGACACCGGCCATAGTATTGGGCCGGAAAAGATTCACCAGGGACATTTATGAAATAGAATGGTCCAGTGGGTTTGAGGACAAGCGGAAATATGAATCGACCATGGACACTGAAAGGCTCAGGAATGGCCTGGCATTCATCCTCTTCGGAATTGGTTTAGGATTAATTGCGATAGTATTGCGAACGTCCCATCTATTTTGTTTTACCGCAATATTCACGCTTGTTCTGATTGCTATCGGTTGCCTGATAATTTTCGGTAA
>JAUSPR010000120.1 GCA_030655715.1 Thermoplasmata archaeon | reverse complement strand
GTATAGTTCTATGAATTTCTTTTATATTCAAGACCATATATGATCTCTGGCCCTTATCGTTGATCATAAGATATTCAATCCCTTCAAATTTCTGAAAGACATATCGCATCGTGGGTTTTTTCGTTGGCTTGCCCAGTTGATTTGGGATGGTTTCATCCATAGCCTCCAAAGCCTTGCGCAATTTGCGTTGGGCTATGGAATAGATTAGCAGACTCAAACCCATTATCATCACCAAGCTGACGATTCTTCGTGGTGCTTTCAAGAACGTTGAAGAAGTGAAGAACATCGGGTCCTTTATGAATCGAAAACCCCTTTCCACGCTTTGCTGGCCTTTGTATTCCTTCAATGTTTTCTCGTCAGGCAGGTTCAAGTCGTTTGTTGCCACGATAAATTTACCCTTGCATTTACGCTCGTTATCTATGGCTTCATCATCTGCCTTGAACGTTGCTTTGACCAGATGGATGATCTTGACATCATTGGAGTTCTTTGCTGGCCGACCTCGTTTACCGGTTTTTTTCTTATCAATAACCGTGTATTCATCCAGTTTGTGATAATGCCACTTCTTTTCCTTTGCACGCATGGCCTTGAGAGCATCATCTTTGCAGGTAAATTCTTCGTTACTGAAATGCCAGAGTTCCTTCTCGATCTTTTTTTGTTCTTTGTCAATCTTTTTTTCAAACGTCTTGATCTCCTTAGCAAAGCTCTTTTCTGAAAAGACAATCACCCACTTTTGGATGATGTCAGCGTATGTTTTGGAGAATGATTTGATGCGATATCCATCGATATTGCATTTGTCCATATCATCAATACCTGTTGCGATCTCCAGTTCTTTTGCTATGGTTATACTTTCTGGAACACGACTAATCCAGTATATGGAATCAGACATGGCACGGATGTTCTTGTCGGTGTACATTGCAGAATCCATGATGAAATATGCTTTCTCATCGGTTTCTGCCAGCATCGTGGAATAATTGTGGATGACCTCACAGAAATGTGTCTTGTCCGAAGTGTTTCCGCTGAGCGCACTAATCCATACTGGTAAATCAGATTCTGAAACCGTAATCAATGATATGAGATATTGTTTGAGATCATCTCTACCGTCCTTCGACTTACCGTGCGTGATCGTTATTGGAACCCTCTCGTCTTCTAATTCTTCATATTCACCATGGACGGTTATCGAAGAGGTATCTAAATGAAAGAAATTCCTCTCGACGCCCAAAGCAGTCAGGGCATTGAATCCCACCCTCATAAATATCTTGGTGGGGTCGTGATTATACAATCTGTCCAAGGCTCTGCCGAGAGTATCATCGTTGAAATCTTCTGGTTCCAAGGTGTCCCGAAACAGAACCTTTACTGGTTTTTTTTGCATGAACTCTGGAAACATGTACAAAGGCTTGCTGACAAAACCCAAGGCGTTAATCACCATGGCCATAACAGCTTCGCCAGTTGTTACAATCTGTTGTTCGTCCACACCGATAATGTCATCAATGGTTTCCACCAAGTTGATTTCTTTACACACACCTGCTACAATTCCAAGATGATCCAAAGATTTGCTAGCATATTCCATATTATCACCAAATGAACCCAAAGGATGACAAAGTATATATTGTTTATGTGCATTACTGCACAGAATGGACGGGTATATCATAATATTCTGGTTGCCACACAAGAAAAAGAACGTTGAGCTGAGCAAATTCTGCCAGAAGTTCTACGGCCAGAATACGAGCTCACATGACGGAAAATACCACTATCGAAGGCATGGTTTATTGGACGACATCTCCTATCGGAAGTTGTCTCGGGGCGTGATCCTGGTCAATGAAGATGATTTGGATTCCGTTCTCGAATTTCTTGAGAAATATGAAGCCCATATCTATACCAGGGAGGTGAAATTAACAGAAGAAGATAAGACTATCATGCAGAAATAATCTCGATGCAATAAAGGCAAAAAATCAAATAATATCACTAAAGGGTGCGGAATGTAGGTGGAATGGTTTAGTTAAAGGGCTCCCCACGCTGTCGCGTGTTGTTAGCAAACATGAAATATACTGGATGACAATTTCAACTATTGTTAAGCATGTCATTCAGTGTGAAACGGTTGGGATGCCCCAATGCTTTAGCTTTGGGGAGCCCTCACTCGTATACATTCGTCGAAGCAGCCAGCATGGCCCCTGCCGGAACGAATGAGATGGTCAAGAGGAATGGAATAAAAAATCCATAGAACCAGACATCACTCATGAACCCCATTTCATAGTAGGCTAGCTTCATGAGATATGGCGCGGACATTATCAGGAAGCCCAGGCCGATGGATATAAATCCGATTATTATTGCATAGAACAGAGATAATTTTGGGCTCTCGAAGGAATAGCCCAGTATGATTCCAGCAAAAAACGGCGCGCCTGCCAATATAAGCAAACCGGTGCCAGACCCGAAAAGCCTCCAGGGAAGTTCATGCAATCCGTAAAGTATGTATACCAGGGTCATCATGGATATCGCTAAACTGGTCTTGAGAATCATCCAGGGTATTGAATTGTAAATGCTGAAATCGAATTCAGGCGTCTCTTCCTCCTGCTTGGTCCAGAATTCGCCAATGGATTCGGTGGAATCCTGGTCGTTTCCCTTTCTGAGTGGCTCTATGGGACCACCTCCACGCCTGTTGCCTGGTAGAGAAGGTGTGTCCTGCAATAACGTGTGGGGATTGTAATGCGCAGGTCAAGGGAAATATCGGTCATGCCAGTGTCCCTTATATTGGCCAGATCGTCCTGACCGATTGGAACCCAAATCACAATTGTTGTATTCTTACCGGCTTTCACAATGTCCAGTGGTGAATTCTGAGGAAGACCATTCGGCAGAATTCCATGAGGTATGGCATAGGTCGTGCCAAGTGTGACATTCCCCCCGTCAAGTTCTATATCGAGACCACCCGGATTCTCAATGTAGACCCTTACGACGAGCCAATCATCATTCAGCCAGGCTTCCGAAAGTGAGATGTCGAGACCATAGCCTTCCCTGGCATAATCAAGGTATGTGGAAATCGAGAAAGCCAAGGTGATTAATGAAATTATTCCGACCACCAGGAAAACCCAATGCAAAACCTGCTTCAAGCTTCTGATCTTCATAAGACACACACGACTTATACAGTAATACGTTTTCAATATTAATATAAGTACGTGTAAACTATCAAACCCTAAAGTGGCTGGCGTTTGCGCTTGGAATCGATACCAAACAAATCGGGCTGGAAGTTTACCATATGGCAGTCGCATACCTGATTTATCGAAGCTTTTATGCTTCGATTTTCGATGAAGATACATTCACGGTATGCAACGGTGGACCGACGACTGCTCATGCCGATTCATCTCAGTCCCGCAGGGCTGGGCTTTCTCGGCATTTGTGCAGTAAACTACCAACCCCTCATGTGGCAATCGTTTGTCACCAGGGCTGGAAGTTTACATGTGTAGGCCTTGCACCTGAGTTATCAAAGCCATTTAGCTTTGATTTCGTCTGCAAATATCTGCACGGTGCGTGGCGGTTTACCACACTCAGCCGCCCTTATTGGCCAATTTCATGCATGCGAACAATAGAGCCTGCATGTATTTGCCACTACTCTTCAGGCTGGAAACGTCTCCGTTCCAGGCCTTGAGCTGGACCTGATCTTCCTTTTCCATCAGAGTGAGAACTTTGGTAATAATTCTCTCGCTCCAGGGATC
>JAUSPR010000080.1 GCA_030655715.1 Thermoplasmata archaeon | reverse complement strand
GTTACACTCGAATACAAGAACGATATTGGTTCCCCATTCTCCTACATCGGTTACATACTGTTCGAGATAAGATACAGGGTAGAAGTTCCCGATGTCACCAACCTCGCACCAGGTGACCTGAATGTTAAGAAGAACTTCCAGGTCAATTTCGATAACAGCATGCCCGGAACAGTCACAGATATTACAATAACCATCACACTCCCTGACACGGGTTTCACCTGGTTCGGCGTATCTGGCGCAACTATAACAAAAACCAATGACGGACCCTTCGAGGGTCAATGGGATTTGGACATTATTCCTGACGTCTGGAACATACAGCTTATACTGTCAGTTTCCTCATCCAAGGCCAAGGGAGACTACATTGGACAATACACTGTAACATACACAAGTTCTGGTGTTGGTTACACTGAGACCGGAGATGTCGAATTCCAGGTCGGCGACCTGCCAATGCTGGAAGTGAGTGTTGGAACAGCCACACTGGCCCAAGGTACAACCAAGGCAACATGGTCCTTGACATTCACGAATGTCGGAACCGTTGACCTTCTGGATATCAAGGCTCAGTTGGATGATGACAGCAGCGCCTTCACAGACTCTCTGGCAGACCACTGGGAGAATGATGAAACAGTCACCTACTCCTGGTTGGAACTCGGAGACATAGCCGTTGGAGCCAGCGTTATCCGGACCATGGATGTGGGCATAGATCTCTACATACCTGTGGGTGTACACAAGGTAATGTTCTACTTCTGGGGCATGTACTATGACCCTGACACGGCAACATACGAGGACGTAACAGTGGGCTGGGTCGATGTCGGAGCTTTTAATAATGAACGTTGGCTGTCTGTCAACGGTGCACTAATCAACCCCGATGAAAGCACAGTGAGAGGCCCCTACATAGACATAACAGTCACTGACACCGAGTTGGACATTATGCTGTTAAGCACTGTAACTCTTACGACCGGCGGACGCATACTTGACAATACTCTGGAATTGAAAGTTCAGAACCTTGGAAACATTGACTACACCAACGTGGTTCTCCAGATAGAGACGAACACAGCAGACTCGCCTTTCACAAATGTCGTGGATCCAACAGCAACGCTGTCCGAAGAAGCACCGCTAGCTAGCACACTCTGGGCAGGAACTACAACATGGGTAGACATCCAGGTGAGCCTTAATCCAGATGCAGAACTGGGCGTCTACATGGTGCCAGTCACCATCACTGCAGTGAATGATAACATGGGCGAGGCTATCAGCACAGTTGTTGATGCAAGGATAACTATCCGCGGCATCGGACCACAGCTTGAGGTAACGTCTGTCACACCAGAGACGATAAAATCCGGCGAAGAATTCACCCTGACACTGGTCCTGACCAATGTGGGCGATGACACTGCCAGGAACATCATCCTGAACTCCTGGTTAGGTGACGACAGTGAAACCACGATAGACGGCAACTATGCAGCACCAATGGCCGACGCATTACCGCTGTACCTTGGCGACCTAGCACCAGGCGCTACACTGACAGTCGAGGTCCCGATGAGGGCGAACTCAGACATATCTGACGGACACGTGTACTCAATCGTGTTCGACATTGACTTTGTTGATTCGTTCGGCGATGGCCCAACAACCGACTGGATAGCTGTAACTGTCAAATCGACAGGCAACGGCGGTTCAGTGCTCGCCACATTCTACTGGACAATGGTCATACTGGCATTTGTGATTGCTATCTTCCTCATAATCGTAGCAATAGTCCACGTGAAGAAGAACAGGAAGCCGAAAGTCGCACCAGTACAAGAATACCAGGCACCACCGCCACCACCAAGTGATGGTATGGTAGAGCCGTAAACCTTTAAACAAAAGGAACGCCCGGTCGGGCGTTCCTCCTTTTCAATTTTGTATTTTTATTTTATCAAATTTTCGAGCCATTATTATTATAACATAATTCCTTGCACATACTCATGAACGCCGGAATGGGCCCGATGTGCAAGGGCGCGATATTCAAAGTCAATGCCAGCTATATAAGAAAAATTGTTGGCGAGGACGGGCTCAGGAAGGTCATTGCCAGTGTCGGCAAAAATTGGCCGCACTTCAACATTGATTCGATGAAAGATAAAGATTGGTTTCCGCTGGAAATGCGCGTGGCATTTCTTGAGTCCTGCAAGAGCGAGCTTGGCTGGGACGATAAAAGAATATACCAGATGGACTCGGACGCGACACAGCGTTCCTCCATAATCATGTCATTCATCTCTTATTTCCTTACGGTAAACAAGGCAATCAGGTACGCGCCCGAACTGTGGGGGAACAATTACAATACCGGGAAAATAGAAGTTCTGGAGAACGAGAAGGGCAGCGGAAAGCTGGCACTCATCGATTTCAATCACTCGCCCGTGCTCTGCACCTACCTGGCAGGGTTCTTCCACGGTGTGGGCGTGGTGGTGGCAAGGACTGCTGACGTGAAGGTCACGGAGGAAAAATGCGTGCATAGAGGGGCGGAGTACTGCGTATTCGCGTTCACGTGGGACGAATAAGATTCGATGGTTATTTTGACAATTGATTGATTAATTACTGGATTCCTTTTCCAACCACCCTCGAGCCTACCGCGTCCAGCCAACATATTACGATAAAATCAGTATCGGCAAGCGCCATTGGTGTTTCCAGTTTTATCTGTATTTTCCCTGACTGGCCGGCCTTCAGCTCGCCGTCCATGGTTATTGTGCCGGAAACGAATTGCAAACCGCTGGCGGCATGCACGACCATACCGTTCTTGAGCGTGCCTTTCCAGAATTTGTTAACCGATACTGTGAGGTCTAAGCTGTCCTTGACTGTCAGAACGCCTTCCTCGGCCAGGATGGTTCCGCGGCCTATGTCCTCGGGCTCGACGCCCTTCATGGCCAGGCCAACGCGGTTTCCCGAACTGGCTTCGTTCACATCATTGTCATGGACCTGGATTGACCGGACAAGGGATTTTTTCCCGGTAGGGTATATGGTCAGTTCCTGATGCTTCTTCACCAGGCCCTGGTCCACTATTCCCAGGCATACGGTTCCCAATCCTTTTACAGGAAAAGAATGGTCAATGCTTACTCTTGTCGGACCGGGTATGGGCTTCGATTCCCTTAGCATGAGTTCTTCCCTCATCTCATTGGGGTTGCCAAGGCCCTCCACAATCTGCCAGTCGCTCAGGCCGGTGCCGTTCAGAAGTGGCTTGACCTGCTCGGGAGTGATGTAATTCTCCAGAAATATTGTGCCTTTGGTTTTTCCCATGACATCGCAGGCGACGAGTTCCTCTCCGATGGTCCTGTCCAGCTTGTCGATGACCATGAAGATTTCCGAGCCGAGGAAAAGTGAATACAGAAGCGGGGTGAGTTTATCTGGATATCTGGTGGGCATCACAACTGAAATAGCTTTTTCCCCTTGCTTGTGATTGAACAACGTGATGTCACTCTCAGTGCCTTTCTTGCCAAGGCTGGATGCCAGAATTTCGGAATTCAGAACGCACAGCATGCTCGTATTCATGAAAGGGCGCAATGACTCGGGATGTAAATACCTATTTGCGCTTTGCGATGACAACGCCCACCAGGGCGCCGAATATGAATATCGGAACAAGCAGGAAAAGCAGAACCATCTTGGAGAAGGACGAATCAAGTGCATCATCAGATTCATCAGAATTGTTTAAAGTGCCATCATCTTCAGCGTCGTCGCCGTTATCAATTATTATGGGCGCGCTCGTAATGTTGATGGCTCTGGCGAAGGAGTCATTGTTTCCCCAAGCGTCTGCTACGGAGAGATTTAGCATATATTGGCCGATTGTGGAAAAATTCCATGCAAAATCAGGCCCGAACAAAACAGCCTGGCCGTCCAGGGTCCAGGTATAATTGGTTATAGCCACATTGTCCGATGAGGTCGAGGCGTTCAGGTTCACTGTGGTGTTAACGTAATAGGTATCGTTATAGCGGAAATGTGCGAATGGCGGTGTCAAATCATCCTTCCAGTCATATTGAAATATTCCGGCAAAATATTCTCCTACTTCAGGATTTTCGATTATGATGCCCGATTCCCGATTGAGCGCTGCAGATTGATAGTTCCAGTTGATGCTGGATATAAGTACTGAGTCATCAGCAATCAGGCCCTTGTTGTGGACCTTTCCTAAATTGTGCTCGTTCAGATTAATCAACTTGGCCTCCATGTCAAGGCCTTCGGCCGCGGCAATCAAATTGACATATTCCACAGTATCATCATTGTCTATCGGGTCCGAATCCATGACATTGTAATATGTCGAATCAAGTAAAATTCTGATTTCGCAGCCTCTTCTGGCTGCCTCAATGATCGCTTCGAGGTAAAGGTTTGGAGTGGTCTCAGGCGAACCAGTTGAACGGCTGCCCCAGTGCTTGTAAATGTAGAATTCCTCGACATAAACACGCTCGGTGGCTGAACCCAGCATTCCTAGTATTGTGTCTGTGGAAAGGGATGTGTCCGGAGAGAGTATCGGTATTATCTGGGATGCGGATGTCACTTTCAGAGGTTCGAATATTCTGTCAAATACCGTTCCCATGTAAGAACCGTTAATTCCGGAATTCCATTGAGTATGGGTGCTGTCAAAGGCCACACTATCCAGTCTCTGCGGGTTGAAATCCTCAGTGAAAACCGCCTTGAAGTATGTTGCCAGGGCTGCATCCTCGACTGCCGCGCCCCAGCCACGATTGCCGGTACTATTGGAAGGCGGCACCCCACTCCAGCCCCAGTTTTCTGACATCATTATTGTCGTGATATCGTCCATAACCACATACTTGGCATGGGTGTATTCGTATCTGTCATAAATTCCTGCATCCGGGTCATTGGTCATTAACCGAACCGAGCCGCCGGCTTCCACAATTTTCTTCAGGATGAACAATTCTGTTTTATTGATGCCGCCAACCGGCGCGCCTTCCATGAAAAGATGCACGTCCACGCCCCTGCGGATAGCGGATACCAGATGGTCAGCCAGAATAGTATTCGTGAATTCATAGAGATTGATCCATATGTATTGGTTTGCCGAATCCAGCAATCCGGTAATAACCTCGAAACTTGAGTCCGGAGATGCAAACAATGTCATTGCCCCTGCGGAGTTTATAACAGTATTTGCAAAATCTGACTGGCCAATAAAGTATGGCCTGGGACTTTCCCAGTCTGATGAGGTATTTGTATCAGAATAAGTGACATTGAAATATCGCTTGGCCACACCGCCTTGACTGAGGTCCGGGCAGGGTTCGGAATCCCAGCCAACGCCATCGAAGTCCGAATAACCGTACGCGAACACGTCAATCGGTGTGCAAAAGCAGTTGAACAACTGTAACTCGCCGCCGTCATTGACAAGGGACGGCACTGTACCCATTACGGACATCTCCGGTACATTGAGGTCGATATTTCCATATTCAAAATCTGCAATTTCGAGCAGCTGGAGCGCAAAATTATCCGGGTTCTGGGAAACAGTAATTGTCTGATGGCTGGCCATCACTGTCCCTGATGGAAATATGAGCATGCCCTTGCTATTATCCAGATACCAGCGAGTAATATCCACATTGGTTGATTGAGTATTGTAAATCCTGAAGAATTCATTTTGCCCATATGCTTCGTAATGAACCTCGGTTATGAGGATTGCCGGTGCAGAATCAACGCCGTTGTTTTCCAGGGGTGATGGCACAGACTCCTTCCAGGCGCCGTTAACAAGGGCGATTGTGAAGCCAGGCCTGGCCGAGGCATTGCTGTGAACATAGGGGAAATCGGCCGGCGCAGGGTCCACATAGTACCCGTCCCACTGGGCATATGACAGGAAATCAACTGTCGAGCCTGTTGAATTTGCAAGCAGGACATCATCGCCGGTCGTTGACCAGATGCCGGAGGTTTTCCACATGAAAAAATCTGCTTTTCCATTCAAAAAAACACTACTGTTCTGGCCCTGGCCGATATGCACAAGGGCAAATGAACCGGCAGGAAATGTGATATTCGGGAAAACGAAATCCACATCCCCGTCCTGGTCTGAGAGAGTCCAGTTGGTCACGTTCACAGGTATGGTTCCGGGATTGTAAAGTTCAACCCACTCTTCCACGGCCTCGAGTCCCAGTGGGTCGTACATTAGTTCGTTGATGATTATGGAACTTGAAGCCATTATTGAGGGCGCGGGAGTGGATGCCTCGTGCAAACTGGGCACAAGCGAAACACTCGCCAATACAATCACCATCCCCAGCAGAAGATTCAGACCGAATCTCATACTTGGGGAAATGACTCGCAATATATTAAATTCACGCACGGAATGTAAACTACTAGCCCCTAAAGGGACTGGCGTTTGTTGTCAGGGCTAGAAGTTTACGTGCGTAGGCCAAGCACCTGAGTTATCAAAGCCAACCGGCTTTGATTCCATATGCTATTTATTGCATGGTGCATGGCGGTTTTTCCTTTGCCAGGATTCATGTTAATGGCCTTTCATCCCCGGCTTGAAAACCGGGGAGTTCCCGGCCATAATCATTAAAAAGCCACCCAACTGTGGAAAATGGAGTTTGAATGAGGATACAATACTAGATGAAAAACATTATGACTGGCACAATCAGGCACCCCATCAGATGCACGCGCTTCACGCCTATCAACGGCGGAATCATGCCGACGCAAGTTGCTACTGCCAGTATTATCAAGCCAAGAACACCGGAGAACAGCAGCACCATGACCAGTAGCAAAATTATCACGCTTTTCACAAGAAGTGTGTAATTAATTCTTGAACAATGCTTTGCAAACAGTTTTCCGAAGAACAGGGCCAGTGGAACCGAAACAATCGCAGCAACCAATGCCGAGAGCAGCAATGCGGACATTGCCATCGGCACATTACCCAGCGGCTCCCAGGCAGTTAATTCCGAGGATATTAGGCCTTCAACCGCTTTCATTGCACCGCTTCTGGATTTGAGGATAACGAACAGAGCCATCAGGTTGAATAGCGCTACCGACGTGTTCACTGCCGAAACTGAAACAATGAATTCCTGGGTTTCAGTGTCCCCTTCGGTTTCGGAATCATGCGACTTTGTAAGAAAGACCGAAATAATCGTTGATATGGCCGCGGAGATGCCAGGAAACCATGAGGCGGTGCTGGCAATGCATCCAGAACCTATTGCTTTCGTTTGCTGGCCCAAGGTGAGTTTGACTTTCACGTTCTCGGTTTTCTGCTCAGGTATTTGCGGATTATCTTTCAAGCTTAGCAGTAACGTAGAAATTCCGAACAGGCCAGTGAACAGCGGAAACAATAGAACTGTGCCCTGCTCGATTGATTGGAAGTTAATCAGGAATAGATTACGGGAAGCCATGCCAGGCATGACCAGCAAGGCAATGCCCAGCAATCCCGAAAGAAGGAACACTCCAAGGGCGAGCACCCGTTTCACAGCATGGTCCTTCCACCCGATTATCGGATTTATTACACCAATTGCCACAATTTCCTCGTTCGGTTCAGGTTCCAACCTTGGCTCGCCAAGCAATTCCAGGAGAAGTGTTTTGCCCCTGTCTTCAAGCTGGAGAAATCTTATGCCATCGTCCGAAAATTTATTCGTCACCTTGGCTTTTACAGCAATAGTTTCTTTTACAGAAGAATCCATTTCAGAAAGTGATAAAACTTTCTGGCCGTCATGGAGCACTTGCTCCGCGGATAATTCGCCAAGCAGAACATGGCCTTTCATCTCGAAGTGCTTCGGCCTGACCAGCCAATCTCCTGGCCTGACACGTTCGGTCATTATCAGGAACACAGCCACGCCCATGAGCAGAAGATGCATCCAGGCCGCAAAGGCATCATAGGCGTTCAGGGGGCTACCAATAATCAACCGCATGGGAATGAGCAGTGCCAGCGCGCCGATTACTGCTCCGAAACTGCCGATTATGGAGCATTTGACAGCCTCAAAGCCGCGACCGGCCAGCACCATCCTGTGGCCCGGCAGAAGCGATAGAGCTGTTTCCGCGTCAGGCGCCCCGAGAAATACCGAGGGAATGAAATCCAGGAATGTGTGGGTGATTGCATTGCCAATGACGAGCGAGCAGATTATTATGACCAATTCGGAACCACTGGGTTGCGCCCATCCGAAGGCCAGCATAGCCAATGAGAGAAGAGCGGACTGCGAGGCTAATATCATATAGGCAACATTGTTGACATGGATCCCTGGCACCAGGCCGGTTATGATGCCGGCCATGCTGCCCAGAAGCGTGAACAATATTATTGCAAGCAGGAATTCTGGAGTCCCCATTTTTTTCCCAAGGGTGGGAAGGACCCATTTCATAAAAAAGAATTTATTGAACTTCTGCTCATAATGTCCCGTGATATCATGGCTGAAACTGACAATGGAAAAAAAAGTGCTGGTGGTTTACTATTCCTTCGAAGGCAATACCGTTATCGGAAAGCTGGACCAGTCCCATGTTCTGGAAAAAAATCCAGAAGAGAAGAAAAAGACCGCGGTCGAATGGGGAAGGAAATGCATGGGTGTTTAAATGTCTGAAAGATTCGAAATTCTGAAAGGCAACATAACCAAACTGGAGATAGAGTCCATTGTTAACGCGGCCAACAGTTCCCTTCTCGGAGGAGGAGGCGTGGACGGCGCGATACACGATGCCGCCGGCCCTGAACTCCTGGAGGAATGCCGTATACTAGGTGGGTGTGCCACTGGGCAGGCCAAGATAACTGGAGGTTACAATCTCCCGGCCAGATGGGTCATCCACACAGTAGGCCCAGTTTGGAGAGGGGGGGAACATGAAGAGGATGAGCTATTGGCCAGTTGCTACCGGAATTCCCTGGAACTCGCCGTGGAGAACGATATTCTGGATATTGCATTTCCTTCCATCAGCACCGGTGCGTACAGTTTTCCGCTGGACAGGGCTGCTGAGATTGCTATTTCGGAAATCAGCAAGTTCCTGGATTCGGGGGTGCCGTTGAGGCGCACAGTAATGGTATGCTTCAGCGACAGAGTGCAGACTGCTTATGAAAACGCATTGGAAAAATTTTAAAATTAGAAAAGGGGGAGGCCCGAAGACCTCCCATTTCGTTTCATTTACGGTGCCACAGCCCAAACACAGTCTGCGGTCACGCGCACCCAGTAGGCATTGCCCGGATCCATTACGGTCGCTCCCTTGGCATGGTCCGATATGTATGGTGTTGCAGCCTGCCAGACTGCCACCATGTCGGCTTCCGTCGGTAGTGTGGTAGTTTCCGCCCTGCTCGTTGCAGTCGGGTATCCGACCATGTTCCAGCCTGCGTACAGGTTGATGAGCACGTTCACTGTCGAGTTCGCGGTATAGCTGCTCAGCGTTAGTTTCTGGTTGCCGTCATTTGTGGTTATCCAGAGCCACACGCCCATCATGTTGTCGATGTTGGTGAACGTGTTGGTCGTGCTGCCGACTCTGTAGGTCAACCACTTCTTGTTCAGGTTGTCATACGTCTTGGCCACGGTCCAGTTTGTGCAGTTATCACCAGATGTCGCGTCGTCCAGTATTGTTTCTATGTTGCCGCTCATTGCGGACGGGA
>JAUSPR010000043.1 GCA_030655715.1 Thermoplasmata archaeon | reverse complement strand
GCCATTTACTTAACAGGTGAGTGTTTGAATTTACTGGTGAACTTAATAGTTGGCTATTTCCTCCTGATAAATCTCATTTCCCTGGTGCTGTTCGGCATCGACAAGTCCAAGGCCACCAGAGACAGTTCCAGGATATCGGAGTTTACGCTGCTGTTGTTCAGCATAATAGGCGGGGCGATGGGCGGTGTGCTCGGCATGAAACTGTTCCGGCACAAGACCAGGAAGACGGGGTTCCGGGTGATTTTGTACTTTTGTTTGTTGATTAACCTCTTTGCCTATGGCTGGTTAATGTACTATTATTACACAGGCAATGGCCTTGAGATTCCCTGGATGTAAATTAATAAGCTGTTTCTCAAGGACTTTGGAAAAAGCGATGCGTATCCATTCTTGTCGGTGGTGCTTGCGGGATTGCTGAGCAAGATTGCGGTGTCGTTGGGGTGGTGCCGTGGATTGTGGAAATGGAGATTCTGGTACTGCGTAGCCATGTGAGTTTCAGCCTGCTGTGGCCTGCCAAAAGATGATTTTTCAGCCGATTGTAATCCGATAAACATCTTCGACAAGAGAATCATCAATGGCTGTGAGATCATGTACATTCCGGCGTGGCTGTTCCTGTGTAAACTACCCGCCTTCTATTATTCTTGTATTTATTATCTGGCTGGAAGTTTGCATTCCGTAGGCCATGCACCTAATTTATCAAAGCTCACAGGCTTTGATTTCATATGTGGGAGTATGTACGGTGCATGGCGGGTCATGCACAATGCATGGCGGGTCATGCACAATGCATGGCGGTTTCCCACGTTTTTGGCGATGTGGGTTGAAAGCACGCATTCGAGTTCGTGAACGAAAGATTTATTTACTATAACTGCCATTATACTTACCATGATTATAGAACGCCCCGATGAACTTGAACGCATCTCCAAAACCAAGAAATGGGTGCTGGTCTATGGCAGGCGCAAGACCGGAAAGACCTTCCTAGTCGAGAGGTTCGTTGACCATGACGAGTTCTTCTTCGTGAGGCGGGACAGGCAGATAATCTCAAAAAAGGGCATGGCCACGCTGAATTACGATACCTTCCTGGCGGTTCTCATCCGGGCCCTGGAGGACGGGAAAACCGTGGTCGTTGACGAGTTCCAGCGTTTGGGGGATGATTTCCTCGATATCCTGCACCAGATGCAGAAGCACGGCAAATTGATATTGATATCCTCAACTCTACACCTTTCCAAGCGCCTGCTTTCAGGCCGCTCCGCACTGCTGGGCCTGTTCGCGGAGGTGCCTGTTGGGCTCATATCCATGAGGGATTGCATGAATGCCCTGGATGGCCACAATATCGGGAAAAAGGAGATGGTGGAATTTTCAATCATGATGAGGGAACCTTTGGCAGTGGATTACATTGATGTGGATAGGAGACCCAGGGATATCTTTGCCGACATTTTGACGGGTTCCATAATGACTGTTCCCGCCCTTGTCGGAGAGGTATTCACCGAAGAGGAACGCTCCGTTTCGGCGGTTTACGAGGGCATCTTGAGGGCCATAGGCGGCGGGAAGGAAAAGACCGGGGAGATATCGAGCCACCTGTTCTCCAATAAACTGATTAAAAAAGATGATCCGAGTCTTCTGAGCCAGTACCTGAACAACATGGTGGGTTTCGGCATCATAAAAAAGATTGCAGTCCACGGCAAGAGGAGATTTGTCTACAAACACGTTTCTCCGCTGGTCAAATTGTTCTACTATGCGGACGAGAAATACCACATCTCGGAACGGGCGCCCGGGAAAAAGGAGATCGCCAGGATAATCGACGAGGTCATGCCGAAACTGGTGGAAGACAATCTCAGGGAGTTTCTCGCGCAGAGCATGGGCCTGACAGAGGTTATGGTCGAGGAAAAGGATTATGACGTGGACATCCTGCTGCTGAAATTCAAAAAACCGGAACTGGCTATCGAGGTCAAATGGGGCAATGTGACGAAGTCGGATGTGGCCAGAGCCGGGGATTCGCTGGCCCGCATCGGAGCCCCGGAAACCGCCCTCTTCGTACCGGACAAGAAGATGGTTGTGACGGAAGGGCTGGATGTCTGGGACATATGGGATGTTTGCCGCGGCCCGGGCGAATCAGGATGAATGGGGGAATATGGGGAAGCTCAGTATATTTCGCCGCCGACCTTGATTGCACAGCCAATCTAGACGGACACACCGCTGCTGATTACGGCTGGGGCCAGAATGGCGCCCAACAAGCCTCTATTTTTCCTGCCCTGGCCCCTCGTCACCCAAGAGCATCCGCGCAGCCGGTCGCATAACCACTTTGATGCCGTCCATGACTGCGTCGTCATCCATCTCCTCCGTCGCCACATAAAGCTTTTTTCTACCGCTGCGTTTCGCGAAGGCCAGTCCGCCTTTCAAGTCATCGGGTTCGATGCGGTTCTTGAATTTGCTCTCCAGCGCCATCCCGTCCACGACAAGGTCCAGTTCGCCATCTGACTTCCAGTATCCTATCTCTCCATTCTTGTGATAATGCAGGGCCAGCAGATTCTCTACGGCCGTTCCGATATTGACCTTGCCCATGACCGCGGAAGCCATCCCCGGGTCAATTGCGTAGTATTTTTTAGGATTGTATGTCCTCTCGTTGACTGATTTTGAATGGAACCCGCAAGGGAAAAACAGGTACGCGCCACACAGGGCATCCACATATCCATTGATGGCATCCGCCGAGAGCTTGAGAGTGTTCCTGACCTTGTTGACGCTCATGGGTGTTCCCACCGAGGTCATGAGCATGATTGCGACGGACCTGAGGGCGGACGAGTCCCTGAGATTTCTTGTTCTGGCGGCATCCTTGAGCACCATATCATCGAAAAGCTCGACCAGCATTCTTGCTCTCGCGACACGGTCATCCTCCTGAACCGCTTCAGGAAATCCACCGATTGCTACGTAGTCCCGCAAATGGGACGCTTCCAGATGGCGTTCGGATTTTAAGGGCTTGATTCCACGGAATTCTAGAAATTCGGGGAAATCAAGAGGCCATATGCAGTTCTTCCGCCACCGCCCGGTAAGACTAGCGAAGGCGTCCTTCTCCAATAGCGCGGTTGTCGAACCGGAGATGAAGAGTTTCGTATTCCCCTGGTCATGTATAGCTTTCGCCCACAGCGCCCAGTCCTTTGCATGCTGGGCCTCGTCGAGGAACACGTATGCGCGTTCCCCCGACGGCAGCCTGTTTATCTTTCGATGCTCTTTCAGGACCGACCCGATATCCGCGCTAAGGCCGGGATGGTCAAGTTGGGCATAGAGAATGTGTGAAGGCTTCACATCGGATGCCAGCAATCCGTCTATCACCTGGTGCAGGATGGTTGTTTTCCCCGCTCTCCGAGGTCCGCTTATGATGCTGATGCGTCTCTCTTTCACCTG
>JAUSPR010000042.1 GCA_030655715.1 Thermoplasmata archaeon | reverse complement strand
TGCTGGAAGTTTACGTGTGTAGGCCATGCACCTAATTTATCAAAGCTTTTTAGCTTTGATTTAATGTGCAAATATCTGGACGGTGCATGGCGGTCTATCACGTTTTACTGTTCATGCCGATTCATCTCAGTCCCGCAGGGCTGGGCTTTCTCGGCATATGTAGAGTAAGTATCAGGCCGAGTTAAAACAATACGCTATCTAGGCATCTGAAGATTCTTTCTCGGCTTTATCAGGTATCTTCTTGGGTTTTTTCTCTGGCTTCTTCTTGCCCTTTTTCATTCTGTCCTTATTTGCTTTGCAATTCATGTCCAGACAGACGTCCAACGGTTTTCTCCGATTCATTACGAGCTTGACTTGCGGGCCCTGGCATTTCTTACAGAGTTCGGGATGTGGCACAAGTGAGCCATACTGTGGAAGCGGGTATGTATTCTCGCAATTTGGATAGGCATTACAGGCCATGAAACGCTTACCGCGTTTTGATTTTCTGATTACCAGGCTTCCCTTTCCGCACTTGGGGCAAACACCCATCTGGTTCTGATTCTTCAGGGCTTCATTTACCTCTGCCTTGATTTTCTCCCTGTGCGCCATGAGAATCTCGAGGCACTTGGCCAGCATTTCCTGCGATTCCTCGACAACCGATTCCTGCACCTTCCTGCCTTCGGCAATCTCGTTCATGTCCTCTTCCAGCTTGCGAGTCATTTCTGGCCTTGCAATCTGCTCGGCATTGTCCTCAAGCGCGATTATTACGGCGCGACCGGACGCGGTCGGCCTAATCTGGCCGCCCTGGACATAGCTCCTGTCGAAGAGTTTCTGGACAATCTCGTGCCTTGTACTCTTGGTTCCCAAACCGAGCTTCTCCATTTCACGAATTAACGTGCCCTGGGAATAGCGTTTCGGAGGTTCGGTCTTGCCCTCCCTGCCGCGTATGCTGACAACGTTAATCTTCTCCCCTTCCACAAGTTCGGGTATGTACACGTCTGAAAATTTAATGTAAGGATAGAATGCCTGCCAACCCTTGTCAAGTGTCTCATGCCCTTGTGCAAGGAATTGCTCACCGTTTATGTCAAGAGTGGCATTGCTTCTCAGGACCAGGGCATCGGGAGCCAGTGTGGCAAGGAATCGCCTGACAACAAGTTCATAAATCTTCCAGTTGTCACCTTTCACATTTTCTCTGGTTGCCATATCCACCGGATGAATTGGTGGGTGGTCGGTTGTCTGCTTGGAACCCCGAGTTGGTCGTAATTTTTCCTGGGAAAGAATTTTCTCCACTTCAGGAGCGAACTCGCCTTTGGCCAGCTTGCCAAGAATCGACTTGATTGGAAGGGTTGGCGGATAAACGGTATTGTCTGTCCTGGGATAACTGATAAGACCGTCATTGTAAAGGCTCTCGGCTATTGACATGGCTCGTGCTGCGGACATGCCCATTCTGCTCGCTTCAGCAAGGAAAACTGTGGTATTAAACGGCGCCGGTGGACGCTCGTCCATTTCCTGGACCTTCCAGACAAGAACGGTTGCAGTTTTGCAGTCTTTGACCTTTTCGAATACGGTGTCAGCTTCCTCCTTCTCCCAAAAGAGGCCGTGCGAATGCTTGCCAAAGAAATGGCGTGTCTTCTCCAAATCCGCGATTATCTCCCAGAATGGCTTGGGCTGAAATCCCTCGATTTCTTTTTCCCTGTCAACGATCAGTGCCAGTGATGGGCTCTGAACCCTTCCCACAGACAGAAAGTCCGAACCCAACTTTCCGGTTGCGGTGGACATGAATCTGGTGAGCACAGCTCCCCAGGCCAGATCCACGATTTGCCTGGTTTCTGCGGCCTTGGCCAGATTTGTATCCAAATCGATCAGGTTATCAAAAGCAGTATAAATTTCAGGGCCGGTGAGAGCGCTGAACCTAGCCCTCTTTATCACTATTTCTGGCCGGAGTTCCATAACGGAAACAGCCTCGGCGCCTATTAACTCCCCTTCCCTGTCAAAGTCAGTTGCGACTATGACTGTATCAACCTCCTTGCCCAGGTCCTTTATTGCATTAAGAATCCAGGGGGCGGTGGCCTTCTTCAATGGAGGGGTTTTAACCAATTCCTCAAGAGCGTCAATGTCCCAGTTCTTGAAATCTTTGGGATAATCCAGGTTCAGGATGTGACCTCTGAGACCTACCACCAGGCATTCGGTTTTATTCCAGGGAAATCGGAAAACCGGAACCCTGTTCATGTAGGTTTTGGTGTATTTGCCCTTTGAAAGAAAGCTGGCAACTCTCTGTGCGGCATTGTTTTTCTCGCAGATTACTAGGACAGCCATGATTCCTGGGCATGATAGGGTCTTATAAAAAATCTTGGGTTCGCGTAAACTATTAACTACATATGTCTTATGATAGGGAGTAGTTAAAAGTTTACGTGTGTAGGTTGCATGCCTAATCTATCGAAGCCAGAGTTGCTTCGATTATCGCCACTCACATGATCACGGCATGCAACGGAGGATTCTTTACTATAATTCGATCTGCTGCCCTTCCTTCGGCATATGAATCTTGAAACCATCAACCTTGAGGTCGTTGGCCAGGGCGGTTCGGTTGTCCCCGTGGCAAAGCACCACATCCTCAGGCTCGCAGGCTTTTATGAACTTGATCAGCTCATTGTGGTCTGCATGCGCGGAGAAATCATAGAATCCTAATTCACAATGAATCTTGGAACGTTCTCCGACTATCACCATCTCGCCACTTTCCATGAGCATACGGCCGTTCGTGCCTTCCACCTGAAATCCGGTGATGAGGACCGCGCTTTTCTTATCATTCTTTTTTTCAGCAATATAATTCAGAACTGGACCGCCATCCACCATGCCGCTTGTCGTGATTATTACGTCTGCGTTTTTGGCAACTGTTTTTCTGTCCCCCGGATTCCTAACTGCTTTGATTTGTGCTACTGCATCGGCCAGCCTTTCCGGGGAGCGAAGGTATTGGGGCATGTTCAGGTAATGCCTGCTCACTGCCGAGCCCATGCCGTCCATAACTACGTTCAGGCCGGAGTTCATTAGCGTCATCATCATCTCCTGGGTTCTGCCCACTGCGAAGGCCGGGACTATTGCTAATCCGCCTCGTTCCACCACTTCCTTGGTCTTGTTCAGGAAATGCCTTTCTGTTTCCTTTCTTGGAGGGTGGTCTCTACCCGAGTATGTACTTTCTATAACTAGAATGTCGCATTTTACAGGTTTGGCCCCATTCACCAGATGTGAATCCAATGTGTTGATGTCACCGGTGAACATCATTGTTCTATCAGATTGCACTTCGTACATTGCCGCGCCTGGGATGTGGCCGGCCGAATGAACAACAACGTCCATACCTCCGACGTCCAAAATATCGTCAAATGTTACTTCCTGGAAATGCCGTTTCAAAAGCTTGACATCACCCTTGTCATAAGGCGCAGGGTATCCCTCAAGAGAAGACACCTTTACACTGTCCTCCAGCAACATGGTCCCGATTACGACAGAGGGTTTGGTCGCAACAACGTCCATGCCATAAGTTGCGCAGAGCCATGGAATCATGCCGGAATGGTCAATATGCGCATGGCTGAGAAATGCCAAATCAACAGCAGGCGGCTTCATCGGGTACTTTGGAGGCTTGGAAGGCGTAAGACCGCAATCAAATAGCATGCGGACACCTTTGTTTTCGACATAGGCAGAAAGACTGCCCACTTCGCTAGCGCCGCCCAGCAATGTCTACTTCATGAGAGAGGAGATGTTGTTATTATTCAAAATACTAGCGGATGGACTGGATCATTTCTGTGTTTTCCCATCCATCTCCAATAATAATTTCATCAGAGCTTCGGCACTTCTGACCACTTGTGGGGACATGGGTTCTCCAATATCCAAGGTCTCTGGTTTTATTCCGATTATTATTATCTCGCATGGCCACAAACCCTTCAGGCGTTTCACTGTTCTGCCAAGCGGTATGTGGTGGGTCGTGAAAATGAACTCATCAATTTTTTCAATGTCCACAAGGCCGATTGTTCCGGGCGGACCGTCAATCATGGCAGCATCCAGTATAATTACATGACTGGGTTTCATTGAGGCAATCTTGGTCGGAAAGTTTTCCGGCATTGGGCCTGTGTCAAGTGTTTTAAAAAATTGCATTTTTCTTGCTAGCTTGCTGATAATAAATGGGCCTACCCCATCGTCGGCATTGGCATCATTGCCCATGCCCATGATTATGGGATTTCGCATTGCTGGTAATGCATGTTCAAGAGTTCGTCTGACATCCTCCAGGCTCACCTGATTATCAACTCGTTCTTCTTGAAATGCGCCAGCTCATATTCGCCTGTCAGTTCTATCGCATCCTTGGGGCATGATTCAGCGCATTGCTCACAGAACGTGCACCTGTCCAGGTTGAATTCAGGGGATTTTTTCCGGCCTTCGCCTTTAAATTCCACCATCACGCAGGCGCCGCTGGGACAATCCCTTGCGCACATCCCGCAACCAATGCACTTGTCCGTGTGAAACTTGATTTTACCCCTGAGCCCGGGTGCAGTTGGTAATTTCTCATATGGGTATAGGACTGTAACTGGCTTCTTTCCCAAGCGTCCGAGCAGTTCCGGTATCATGTATCCTGGTCTTGCCATAAAATCACCTACCTGTTCGGGGCCTCCTTGTACCATTCGATTGCGTATTTACGCAGCTCTTCCATATCCACCATGTTCGAGGTTTCCTTGTCATTGTCGATTATTAGGACACGGTCCATGCAGCCCATGCACGGATCGATTCCCGCGACAATCATTGGCACGTCCGCTATCTGTGCGCCCTTCAATGTGTGAGCCACGTTCAGAATGTTTGCCATTGTCGGGGTTCTGACCCTGAGGCGGTCCGGTTTGTCAGTTCCATTGCTGCGAAGGTAATGGATGTCTTCACCTCTGGGAGCCTCTGTTCGGCTGATTGCCTCGCCTGGCGGAACTTTTCTGGGTGCCTTCACTCGGATGTCCCCTGCTGGGAGATTCTTTACCATGTACCTGACCATTTTTATGGATTCTATGGTTTCAAGGGCTCTGACCACGTACTGGCCATGAACGTCGCTTGTCTCGGCTGTGATGACATCAAACGGAATTTCGCCATATGCCGCGTGCGGGTCTGCCTTTCTCACGTCATAGGCTATTCCGCAGGCCCTGAGCCTTGGTCCGACAGCCGAGTATTTCCTGGCCTCTGGCTGTTTGAGTATTCCGATGCCCTGGGTTCTTTTCAGTATGGTGGTTTCGTTCAGGCCTATGTCAACATAGGCTTTCATTCTGGTTTCCAGGAAATCCATGCCTTTAAGGAGTTTGTCTGAAACGGATTGATTCAGGTCCCGCCTGACCCCGCCTATGGTATTGTAGGCATAGTTCACCCGATTGCCTGTCATCAATTCCAATATATCTTGAACCACCTCACGGTCGTCCCACGAGTACATGAACAGGGTGTCGAAACCCATCTCATGGCCGGCAACGCCAACCCATAGCAGGTGGCTGTGAATTCTTTCAAGTTCATTGACTATTGTCCGGAGGTAAAGTCCTCTGGGCGGAGGAGCTATTCCGAGTATGTCCTCGGTAGCCTGGCAGAAATTGGTTGTGTGGGTGAATGAGCAGATTCCGCAAATCCTCTCAGTGAGATAGAGATTCTGGATGTATGTTCTTGATTCAACCAATTTCTCGATTCCACGATGAATGTGGCCTATGCGGATATCTGCGTTGACCACAGTCTCACCTTCAACGGTTATCATGAACCTTTCCGGTTCCTTCAGCGCCGGGTGTATCGGGCCGATTGGGAATGTAATTTCTGCCATTATGCATCGCCTCCCTTCTTTCTCGGGTCAACCCAGTCCTTTCTCAATGGGTAACCTTTATCGCCCCAGTTCTCCGGTAGGATCAGCGGGCGCATATCTGGATGACCTTCGATTATGAAGCCCATCACGTCGTGGAACTCCCTCTCATAAAGGACGGCGGCAGGCAGTATATCGGTTATTGTTGGCAGGGTCGGGTCTTCCTTGGAAAGTATTACCTTGAAAGTTATAGTCTTGTTCTCACTGGCTGTGTGGTAAAGGGCCTCGAAATGATCGCCAGCATCAACAGCCGAGGTTGAGATGAGATGCCACATATCCAGTTCTCTAAACACAGTCAAAATTGCGGTCTTTAGTTGTTCTCTTTCAACTGTAATGAAAATTCGCCTTTCCCTGGGGGCAGTAAATTCAGCTGTGATGCCCTTGGACTTGAATAATTGTGTAAGCGTCTGGATGGTCTTTTCTTCGGCCATTCTATCCCTCCTTTAGTGCTGTTACTAATTTAACGACCGCATCAAGAATAGCTTCAGGTTTTGGCGGACAACCTGGAATATAGGCAGCTACGGGTATGACCTTGTCAATGCCGCCTTCTGTACAATAAGAACCCTCATAGACTGCGCCCGAAATCGCACATTGACCGCATGCAACAACGAACTTTGGTTCAGGAACCTGCTCGTAAATACGAATTACTCTGTCCTTCAGCTGTTCTGTGACTGGCCCAGTGGCAACAATCACGTCTGCATGCCTCGGTGTTCCTTGAAGTCTAACTCCGAATCTTTCAGCATCGAAACGAGGCATCAAAGCAGCCAAAATTTCAATGTCACATCCATTACAGCTTCCGCTGTTCAGATGATAGACCCATGGGGATTTCACGCGCGACCATTTGACGAGATTTTCAAACATATTCGCATCTCCGGAA
>JAUSPR010000021.1 GCA_030655715.1 Thermoplasmata archaeon | reverse complement strand
CACACAGATTTTCGAGCATGCAAGGGCATGTTTCTTGTTTACTGAATATTTTTCTTTACAGCCCGAGCCAGCGGAGAAAATCTTAAAGAAAAATACTCCAGCGCAGAAAATTGTAAAAGAGAATACCGCAGCGGAGAAAATCACAAAGAAAAATACTCGGGGAAACTTATATATTCATTCTTGCGATGTCACAGCTTCACTATATTGGAGTTGAATGCAATGTCAAGGAACATAGTCGTGGAACCGTTAAGCGCAATGCACATTGAAAAACAGGACGTCGAGATTGTCGAACGAAAGGGTATCGGCCATCCTGACAGTATCGCAGACGGACTTTCGGAGTCCGTTTCAAAGGCCCTATGCAAGATGTACATCAGCAAGTTCGGGAGGATCCTTCACCACAACACTGACGAGTGTCAAATCGTCGGTGGGCAGTCAGCCCCCAAGTTCGGCGGCGGAGTTGTCCTTGAGCCAGCCCAGATTATACTGGTCGGCAGGGCAACCACTGAAGTTGACGGCGAGAGATTACCATACAGGTCAGTTGCAATCAAAGCAGCACGCGACTACCTGAAGAAGCACTGCTCACATCTGGATGTCGACACTGACGTTACCATGGAATGCCGCATCGGCCAGGGTTCGGTGGACCTCAGGGGCGTTTATGAGACCGGAAAATTCCTCTCCAATGACACATCATTCGGCGTCGGATTCGGGCCGTTCAGCGAGACAGAGAAAATCACGTTGGAAACAGAGCAGTTCATCAACGGACGCCTGAAGAAAAGCATGCCGGAAGTCGGAGAAGACGTCAAGGTCATGGCTTGCAGAATGAAGGATAAAATCCGGCTTACCATCGCAGCCGCAATGGTAGGGTGCGAGATACCTGACAAGAGCCACTATGTAAACGTTGTAAAGGAGCTTGGCGAGAAAGCACTGAAGCATGCATCGCAGTTCACCTGCAGGGACATCACCGTCGATGTCAATACTGCGGATGATTACAAGAAGGGAATTTACTACCTGACAGTTACCGGTCTGTCCATGGAGAACGGGGACGACGGTTCCGTAGGCAGGGGAAACCGCGCAAACGGTTTGATAACTCCTTACAGGCCAATGAGCATGGAAGCCACAGCCGGCAAAAATCCGGTAACGCACGTAGGAAAGATGTACAACATACTTTCCCACAAGCTGGCAAATGACATTTACACGGAGATGAAGGGCAATGTTCTGGAAGTGCATGTGCGCATTCTCTCACAGATTGGCGCGCCCATTGACAAGCCGCAGACCGCGAGCGTTCAGATTGTTCTGGCCGACGGAGTCAAGATGGACAAGGTCAAGAAGGATATCACCGGAATCGTGGACAATAGCCTGGAGAATATCTCGGATATTACAGATCTTATCGTCAAAGGAAAGGTCGCGACATTCTGAAGAACATGTTTGAATTGGAACTGGCCAGCAGAGGAGGTGCTCCACTGTTCAGGCCATTCCATATTCTCAAAGCCTTGTGGCATTTACAGCAGCTTGAGCCATTGGGCCGGAAGGAACTTTCCGAGCACTTATCAATAGGTGAGGGCAGTGCCAGGAAACTTGTTTCTTATCTCGAGGAAAAGGACTGGGCAAGCACAACGCGCGCAGGCATCGGGTTGACCACGGAAGGTCAGGCACTCTTGAATCAAATCGGATTTCTAGCATCGAAGACAGATGCTGGCGATATTACAGTCGGGGAAAATGATTTTGGAATACGATTGCGCGGATGTGCCAAATTGGTTGCCAAGGGAATAGAGCAGAGGGACGAGGCCATGAAAGTTGGGGCGTCTGGAGCCACCACCCTTGTTTTCGATGGAAAATTAAAATTCTCCGATGGATTCCTGGCATCGGATTCTGATGGAACCGCATCCAAGGCACTTGTGGAGAAATTTGAACTTCAGGATGGGGATTTACTAATAATCGGCAGTTCTCCGAACCTCAACCTGGCCAAGGACGGTGCGTTTGCGGCCGCGGTAGTGACACTAGAAAGCAAAAAATGAAAAATGTGAAAGGGTTGCAGAGGCGTTAACCTCTGCATTTGAATTGCATTATTTACTGGCCCATGTGTTTGCCGCAGTGCGGACAAACCGCATAGCTTGATTGAATCTGCTGGCCGCAGCCAAGGCACATTCTCATTCCACCATGTTGGGCGTGGGCTGGTTGCGGCTGAACCGCCTGCTTGCCGCAGTGCGGGCAGTTGTTGAAGTTCAGGGGTATCTGCTGGCCACAACCGAGGCAGAGCCTCTGCTGTTGTGGTGCTGGTTGTGGTGCGCCATGCTGTGGCGGTGGTGCATATGCCTGAGCCCTGGTCGCGTTGATGAGCGAGTCGAACTTCATGTAGGCAATGAGAAGTATCAGACCAAGCCAGAAACCAAATATAAAGCCAATTATCATCCATAACATAGTCTTAGATTTGGCCTGCTCATATTGTCTTGCATCGACCATTTGGATTATTCCTTTACATGCCATGTAAAACAATATCCAGAATACTCCTGCAATTACAGGAAAAATAGTTAATATCCATCCAAAAGGAGTGAATATAAGGATTATTCCTACAACTACGAGTAGTATGCCAGCGATTAATGCCAGTATTCCTGCAATATTGCACATGCTCTTTATCGATTGGGCCTCCGGCGGCACCATTTGATGCGGTTGAGGACCGTATCCAGGTGGCGGGGGCTGATAGTATTGTCCCATTTTTTTACCTCCAATTTTCATTCCATAATGTTTGATTCTGGTTTTTTGGAGAAATATGATAATGGTATATCAAGATTGCGCTTGAATTCAAAATAAAAATCATAAAATGGAAAATGGGGGGGCAATGTGCCCCATTTCATGAACAGACATGCGCCTAGAAAAACGGCATCATGGACATCATGGTGCTTCTTTCGACATAGACGATTATGTAGACAACCAACAGGATACCAGATACGAGTATCATCCAGTTGCGGGTCTTTTCGGGCAGGTCTTCGCGGCATATCCCGGAAACCATAACCAGGGTAATGAGCACGATAACGCCCAGGTCCACTGCCATAAATCCGAGGAACATGATCGCATCCTCGAAGTCAACCAAACCCGAGGCCATCAGGTTGATTAATAGGAACCCGACAACCACCATTCCTGCGCACAAAAATAGAAACAGGCCTATCTTGTCCTTGGCTATGAAGAACGTTTCGATCCCTTTCTTCTCGACCGGGTAAGCATGCGGTGGCTGGTAGTGCGGTTGCTGCTCATGCGGTTGCTGCGGATAATTATGTCCAGACATTTTTTTCCCTCCAATTTCATTCTCTCTTTGGTCTTTCTCAGTTTCACTCGGGAATCAGCTTTACAGTATATCAAATTACCTGATAATTAGCATCATATTGAGCAAATGTTAACTTGAGGTCTTCTGAAGCTTGTTCGCCCTCTTGTTTACGTTTTGAGCCTCGGCTTCCTCGATCTTGCTCTGCTCATGGTAGGCCTTGGCCTTCTCACGCTTGGCTGCGGCCTTCTGGGAGAGCTTGGCACCATGGGCCATGGAGCTGCTTGCCTTGCTTTTCAGCTTGGCGGATTTTGCATGCAATTTTGCGATTTTAACCCTGGTGCGCTCGGCCTTTCCGCCTTCGAGGTATTGGACATTGGCCTGTTTATCATCGGCCTTGGCACTGGCATCCTTGGCCTTTTGCTCGTATTTTTCGGCTTTGCGCCTGGCCTTGTTCGCGCCCTGTGTGTACTTGACCATGGCCGCTTCCTCGAATCTGTACTTTTTGAAAAGTCTTGCTGCTTCTGCGCTATGCTTTGCAGCTCTCTGCCTCAGTACTGCGATATCATGATATTCTGCGGCATGCGCCTTTTCCCGCCTGGTTTCGGTTATCTCGGATTCAATGTCCCTCTCCGGTTCCGAAGCCTGGGAATCGGTCGCGGGCTGGGAATACTCTTGCTGCCTAGGCTCAGAGCTGGATGACTTATATTCACTACCGTAAACGCCTGATTTCTTCTCAGGTTCTTTCTTGGCTTTTGACTTGCCACTACCATAGAACACATCGTCGTCGTCAAGTTCTTTATTCATTGTATGACCCCGACAGGTTATATCTCTCGGGAATTAAAGCTTTTCTTGACCGCCGACTATGAGAACCGAGGCTTCCGCATCGTTAATGATGCGGGTTAAAATATCACGCATGATGAGCGGGCTGTTCCAGTTAATAACCACCAGCTGGTCTGACTTTGCTCTTACTTTCTGGATGAACTCGATGGTCGGGTCACCCGTAACAATGTCCTCGATAACATCCACACCGTAAATTCTGGACAACCTGCGTGTGTGGGTACGGACAATATCATGCTCTGCACTTCCGGAAGAATGCGGGCAGAGCGCATAGAGTTTGGCAGATGTGTCCATGGCCATGCTTACCGAGCAACGTGTGCAACTCCCGCCGATGAGAGAACTATCAAGCAAATGAAGAACCCTTTCATAACGATTTCCCCTGGCAATTAAGATACTGGTAGGTGAGGATATTATAAGGGATTTGATGAATTTCATGGGCAATTCATGTCCAAACATACCTTTTCTTTCTTGATGGACCGCGACCAGAATGCCGGAATTAGCACCCAGGTTTCTCACATAATCCCGGAATCCGGCCAATATATCTCCGGACATCTCCTGAAATGAAAAACTTACCTCAGCTTTTGCCATGATAGAACTGGCCATATGAATGAGACTGGTTTCACCTTGGCGGATTACAATCTCACAACTTACCTTGAAACGTGTGCAAAGATAGGCCACCTCCTTCAGTGCCTTGGAATCCCCTTGGGACAGCAGCAAAAATATCATTTTCGACCTTGGGATGTAGGGACTGGTGCCTCCGGCAATGGTCTCATACACGTCGACATCCAGTTCTCCGAGTGAAATAAGGGATAGAGCATCGCCCTCCTGAAGCAGCATCCCGGAATTTGGCTTGAGAAGCTTCTCTCCTCTTCTCACTGCCGCAATAATGCTGTTTGAAGATAGATGAATTTCAGAAATTCGTTTATCAAGAGCAGGTGAAACTTTAGTAATGAGTATATCCGTGACAGTTTCGAGGGTCGGAAAAACCTCGCCGAGAATAGCCGTAATCGTTTCCTCGGTCGGGGAAATGATGTGTGTTACACCAGCATCCTTGAATTTCTGACGATATGATTCGTCCCTGAGCCGAGCAATGACTTTCGGAACTGAGAATTCCCTCGCGGTTAGCGCAATCTTCCAGTTGACATAATCTTTGTTTGTTACTATTACGAGTGCTGAGCAATTCTCAATTCCGGCTCTCTGTAGGACTTCAGCCTGGTTTGCATCGCCACCAATTATCTGGAGAGCCGCGTTCTCTCTTTTTAGTATGATATATTTGGCCGGATCCGCTTCAATGAGCGTGGCATTGTCCAGGCGGTCAGCCAGCTGCGTGCCGACAAATCCTGCGCCCACAACAATTGCTTTCATTCGGGACCGACCTCCGGAAATAATTTTCTGA
>JAUSPR010000020.1 GCA_030655715.1 Thermoplasmata archaeon | reverse complement strand
TCCCACAATCATGCCAACAGGGAATTTTTCATTCCTTTGGGTGGTTTGGCCAGATAGATCAGTTGCATTGAACACGAAGAAATAATAACCTACTGACATTTTGGCTGGCCCATTGCAGACTGCCACATAAATGTCGTCATTTACAGCGTCCCGGGAATCGACAGTGTCGTTAAGTTGGAACAGAGGCAGACCAATGGTGCTGAGGTTCACCCATAGATTGCTCTTGTTCAGGCCCTGGCCAGAAGTTATGTCAGGATCGATGATTTCTGCATAAACCTTAAAAGGTTTTTCGAAACCGATTGGGCCGGGGTCGTCCACCTGGGGTGTGGCCAGATCGCTGTCAATCCAGACCCTCGTGATCAGAGGCTTGTAGAAATTCGCGCCTTCGCCGAGGGTTTCATGCCAGACCAGAGTATTTCTTTCCTGATCCACTATTGTTATTGAAAAGGTCGAGGTAGAATTCAATGAGGGTGCCTCCGGAACCGTGGTAATCAGATATTTCCAGTATTCACCGACATTCCATTTGCCGTCGCCGTTGGTGTCGCAATCTGCTGTACGATTGTCCACGGTCTTGACCAGCATTGAATCGTCCACAGTGATATAGATCTGAATCCACATGGGGTCCATTACCTGGCCTCCCTGATGCAGGATTTTGAAATACACTCATGGGTCCAGTTACTCGGATTTACCGGTTCAAGACTGCACTTAAGCTCCACTACGAAGGTCTGTCTGGGTGCGGGCATGGTGCCCACGAAGGTGATGATGCTCGAGAACAGGACCACCGTGATGCTCAGCATCAGGATGGTTCCGATAATCTCGCTCACACCGGATTTGTTCCACACGACCTTTCTCTTGATTCTATCCTCAGCCATAACAATTCCTCTTTTCCTATGTTCCTATATCTAAATGAGGATATATAAGCTTAAAGTGGTTATAACCACAATTTAACCATTTTGAATGCTGCAACAAAGACAGTTTGGTAGCAACATGCCCCGCCTGCGAGGGCGGGGTCTTTGTATTGTTTTCCAAGCAAGTGACAGGGCAATCTGATAGCAAAGAGCATTTATAAGCCCTAATCAGGAAAACCTCGCCTGTGAGGGCGGGGATGTCAGTTCCAGCCAACCCGAAGGGCGAAACTTGAAATCACGGCCTAGCCAATCATGCCCCGCCTGGCATTTTGGTATTGTTATACTAGGGCGGGGTTGTACCATCGAATTCAGAAAATTCGATGGGATGACAGGGTTAATTTGTAATCAAAAAGCACTTGTAAGCCCTATTTTGGGAAGCCCCGCCTGTTTTATCCGGCATCCAAATTTATTCGGTATCCAAAACCTGAGGGTATTTGGAACTACGTGCAACAAAAGGGGATTTGGAACGGGGGAATCGGGGAATAGGCCTCAGATAAAGCGCTAGATAGCATTTCAAAAATTGCATCCTCCAAGCATTCTCCCATCAGCATGCCCCGCCTAAATTGTATCATTTTCAGCTGGCGGGCGGGGTACTGGTAGCTTATGTTATAGGGTGACAAAGCATTTTGGATTCAGATTTCAATCCAAGCCCTGGGTGTAAGCCCAGGGTATGGGGCCTAACCCACGTTCCCCAGGCCTCCCTTATCTAGAATCTCTTGCATGGATAACGATTTTCATCCTTTAAGGGATACGGCCTGTAAGGGCGAGGATAGTTTGCTTCGACATTCAACCCGATAATGAACCCCCCTCCAGCCTACACGCTAGACAATAGAAAAACTTAAACCCGAATTTTTCCGGGTTTAAACAACTCTCTTCTTCGAAACCTTCTTTGGTGCAGCCTTGGCCTCGATCTTGGAACCACAAGCATAGCACATGACGGCATCGTTGCTAATCATTGTACCGCAGGACGGGCATGGTGTCTCCTCGTCACCGCCTGCGGGCGCTTCTTCCTCGGCTGGAGCTTCTTCGCCACCAATCTGTGAACCGCATGCATAGCACATAACGGCATCGTTGCCAATCATTGTACCGCAGGATGGGCAGGCCACTTCATTTTCCTCGCCCTTTGCAGGTTCTTCCTCGGCAGCCGGCTCTGGCTCGGGGGTGGGTTCTTCCTCGGCAACTGGCTCGGGTTCTGGAGCAGGTTCTTCCTCGGCAGCTGGTTCGGCCTCATCTTCGGCCTTTGCAGTTTCTCCTACCGGTACTGGCGTTACTGCCGCACCGCGAAGTTGCTCTTCCTTCTCAAGAAGTTGTTTCTCCTTTTTCATGAGCTTCTTGCCGTCATTGATGAGCCTGTCCTTGCTGGCTCCAAGCTCTTTTTCCTCGTTGGCAAGGGCATTTTCCCTGGATAGGATTTCGTCAGATTTTGATTTGAATTGTTCTACAATGGAAGCAAGTTCGGAAGCCGCATTCTTTGCCTTTTCCTGTGCCTCGATAAAGCCACTTCTCTTACTGGCAATTTCATCCTCAATCTTCTTGATTTCCTCTTGGGTCCTCAGAATTTCTTCCTCGCGGGAGGCGAATTCTTTCTGTTTATTGGTAATATCTGCCTCTCTGGCCTTAAGGCCATTCTCGACTTCGAGAATTCTCGTCTTCTCCGAGTCAAAAGCGGATTGTTCGTTCTTCAGCTTTGAAGCTTGTGTATCGATGTCACTTAGCTTTGCATCCAGTTCACTCTTTTTGGAAGCCAGTTCATTCTCTTTCGCTGTTAGCGAGACACTCTTTTCCTCAAGGTCTATAGCCTTTTGCCTGAGATCCTGCTCTTTCTGCTTGAACTGTTCCGCTTGTTTCTGCATTACTTCCCATATTGATGGTTCGTCACCCATAGGAATACCTCCATTTGCTGAGTATTGTATTATTGGACTCGGATACATTTATACATTAAGTATTTTTGGTATGGGTATTAGCGATTATTGTCATCCTTCGCCGGTGTCAAAAATGGGTCCGAGGACAACCATGCCCTCTTTTCCAACTTCGACGGCGTGCTTTTCCATACTGTGCTGCGTGGCTCTCATCTTTTCCACCTGGAGATATCTTACCAGTTTGCCACGATTTCTGTCCAGGCCGAGCATTATTATCCCGTCCACCAGGAAGCCCTCGTTGCCCAGTAGTTGGGACTCAGCCCCCGCGGACCGTTCCATTACTATGAAAGCTGTGAGATTGTTGTCCCTCAACATCTTGAAGAAGTAGAACATTCGCTTTCGCATTTTTGTTTCATCTTCCATCAGAGAATAAAGGGCACCCAGGGAATCGAGGGAGAATATTGTGAACTTGTCTCCATATTTCTTTTTGAAGTAGACTATCATCTTTTCGAGGAATTTGATGTAGTCGGTTTCATCCCCTTCTTCCACGACCTTATCAACTTCCCTCAGGTCCGTGAAATCCGAAATCTGCATGTGAGGCGAAAGTTTGATTCCCAGGCTCTTCATGTTCCTGAGGTGGCTTTGAGATGTTTCCTCCAGAGTACAGTACAGACCGAATTCATTCACTGATTCCAGATACTTGGACATCAATGTGTAGCAAAAGCTAGTCTTCATGGATCCTGGCGGTCCCGTAACTAACACCACGCATGGTGGTTGAATATCCGTTCTGAATACTTTCTCAATTCCAGGTATCGAATTCTTGAACATAGTTTGCCCCCGATAGTAATTTCAGAAGCTTGAAGGCATTTTAAGGATTTATACTTACCCATGCCCGACCCGACTCATTTTCATTACTTATTAATACCAAATTGCGATTAACCCAATGAGTAAATCAAGGTGATATCCTGGTTGATGAAACCACAGGACAGGAAATGCGGACTTGCCCAGTATGTGACGAGACAGTCTCGATGGACGTAAAGATATGTCCATCCTGCAGCACAGATTTATCTCTCTTTTCAGCTGAAGATGCCATGGCGGCGGATGTAAATGCCGAAGAACTGAAGAAGACCATTCTTTCCGATGGAAATGGCCACCTCACCGACCTTCTCAAAGCAGCCGAAGACGATAGTCCATCACCGCCCCAGCCTGCCGATCTCGCATATGATGATTCAATAGAATGTCCATCCTGCGGGAAATCAATAGCTGAAGACGCAGCAAAATGCCCGCACTGCGGCGTGGAATTCGAGGTTGAAGAGGTATTCGAGTGCCCGATGTGTTCCACTCTTATTGATATCAATGTGAACAAATGCCCAAGCTGTGGCACAGAATTCGAGGTTGAGGAACCCGAGCCAGAGTCTCCAGAGCAAGTTCAACCGGTGGCTCCTGCCCCGGTAGAAGTTCCGAAAGAAGCCCCGAAACAAGAACCTGCTAGCTTCATAGATAGACTCAAGAAAATCAAAGAAGAACCCACATCTGAACCCAAACCGGCCGAATCAAAAAAGGAACTCAGTTTTGCTGAAAGAATGAAGGCTATGAAAGATGAGAAATCAGACGATGGAGCCTCCCCAGATGCCCAGGCGCCAAGTGCAGTAAAACCCAAGCCAACTTCCGAAACCCCAAAGGGCACCGATATTTCGGAAAGGCTCAAGGCGATTAAACAGAATATGCCGGCCGAATCAAAACCTCTAACTCCCGAACAAAAACCTCAAGTCACTCCACAGAAGAAACCTGTAAAACCCCCGGAAACATCACAAGCACCAGTGAGTGATGAGGCAGAGAAACGCGAGGCCTACAAGGAACTTCCCAGATACATTGGCGATGTCAAGAAACTTCTTCTCCTGGCCAATGAAATGAATATCGATGTTTCAACCAGCAAGGCTTTGATAAACAAGGCTGTAACTGCTGGTAAGACCCGTGATATGGACAATGCTATCAGACTTGTCAAGGAAGGCAAGGGTGGTCTTGAAAGAGATATCAGAGGAATTATGCTTACAAAGCTGAGAACCCTGGAAACAGCGCTCGGCCTTGAGAAGAAAGCTGGAAAGAATGTCCAAGCCATGGAACACACCCTGGAGGACATAAAAAGATCCCTGGAAGTTAGTGATTTTCAAAGTGCCTCAGGGGAAATGAAGAAGCTCGAAGAGGTAATGACAAAATCCACCACCTCCAAGCTCTCTCAGGTCGAGCTGGACTCTATTGGCCAGGCTATTAAAGACGCTGAGTCCCTTAACCTCAGTATTGCAGACATAAAGGCCATTTATGAGGAAGCCAAGAAAATTGCAACCACTGATAGTCAGAGATCTGTTCAGCTTACCAAACAGGCCTCTGAAAGCCTCAATAAAATGCTCCCGTCATATATTGCCTCGGAGATGAGGAAGGCCAAGGTTGCGCTTAGAGAAATCAAGATGATGAATGTGGACATTAACGCTCCTGTAAACATGCTGAAGGATACTAATGACAGAGTTCTGGCAGGCGATTACTGCTCGGCACTGGGCTTGATAAAAAATTTCAAAGATTTCGTGAACAAAGCATCTCAACCATAATTCTCATATTTTGCTTGAAATAAAGCTGATAATTTCCATTTCCCTTTCCAGAATTTTAAGACCCTGTTCATCAATCGTTTCAGGTGTTACCGACGTAATGAATATGGCATCACTCTCCGAAACTTCGTCGATGAGCCTTCTCAGAAACCTGAGCACCGAGTCAAAATTGTTATTGCTGATAAGGTAGTCCAGCCCGTCAATCAGCAGAATTGATTTTCCGGGGGAGTTGAGGAAGTCCTCTATCTTGTAGATTATTCTTTCAAGCACTGGCATAACCCTATTGTCTGCATCGCCTTCTTTGTCTGTCAGCCACAAAATCTGGGCATCACCAACATCGTATTGTTCGTTCACTCTCTTGGGGTTGATTCTTGTAAGTGCCAGTCCCTTCATGCCGAGGTTTAGATTGTCCACAAAGTACTCGAAGCATTTCACCGGTCGCTCTTCCTCGATGAGATAGCTATGAGATGTCTTCAATCTGTCAATCTTGTCCTCGACCGAGGACAGCTTGTCAACCATTTTTACTGCTGGCTCAAGTTCTGCTTCCGGTTCGGTTTCATCCATGGGTTCATCCTTAAGAGATAGGGATGCTGTCTCTATTGTGATGGGGACCTTCATTAGTTCCGAATATGCCATAAGCGTGTTCAGGGCACCCTCCAGCATGCGTATGTTTAGTCTATATCTCCTGGCAATGTAGAGAAGCACGTCGTCACCAATGACCAGCTTCTTGGCCTCTATCTTTTTCTTGAGAATAGCCACTCTAGTCTCGACATCGGCAGGTTGCATATCAGTTACCAATCCGGCCTCAAATCTTGAGACAAGCCTGTCTTTGAGCCCGCCAACTTCTCTGATTGGCCTGTCACATGTCATGACAATTTGCTTTCCATCCTTATAAAGCGCGTTGAATGTGTGGAAGAACTCGTCCTGGACTGCTTCCTGCCCTGCAATGAAGTGTATGTCATCCAGAAGTAGGAAATCCAGGTCACGGTACTTCTTGCGGAATTCCTTTTTCTTATTGCTCTTTGTGGCTTCAATGAACTCGTTGATGAACCTTTCTGTAGAAACGTAAAGGACTTTTTTTTCCTCGAAATTCACCGAAACATAGTTCCCGATGGCATTGAGAAGGTGGGTCTTTCCCAGGCCCGCACCACTGCAGATGAATAACGGATTGTAGGCTGATGTGCCGGGTTTTGATACAGCGGTTGCCGCAGCATGGCTGAATCTGTTGGACTCACCCACTACAAAACTGTCGAATGTGAATTCCTGAATGAGATTGGCCTCACCCAGCGGTTGGGGTTCTTCACTGACGATTGAGTTGTCCGCACCACATGTGGGGCATTCCTCTTTATCATAAAGATCAGCTCCACAGATCGTGCACCTGTTGTCAGTCAGTTTCTCGGGCGGGAATATATCGCCCTGGCCGGCCAATTTCTCCTCCACATCTTCCTCGGGTTTTTCAATTGGGATTTCTTCAGGTTGAGTGCTCAAGGTCATTTCTTCAACCTCTGGAACTGGTTCAGGCTCTGACGTTTTCTCGGCCATCAGCTCTGCCATTTTCAGCTCATTCTCCTTGTTCTTCTCTTGCTCTATCTTGAGCTTGAGTCCCTGAAGTGCAGCCTCTATTGCTGTGATTTTGGAAGGATTTTTCAGCATCGCTTTAATGCGCTCAGCATCATTGCCAAATTTCATATAATCAAGCAATTCCAGTTCATTCTTGAGAAATTCTGCCCTCTTGACATTGTTTTCGAACTGCTCGAAGGCCATAGTAGCATTTTCCGGACCTCTTTGAAGCTCCTCTTGAAGAAATTTAACCACATAACCCTGTGAGCGCCAGTCTTCCATTTTTTTCCTGAGTTCCTCGGGCACACTGTCTATCTCGGCAGTAGCTGGCTGCTTTTCTTCGTCTCCCCAGGCCAGGGAAAATCTCGTCCTTCTCTTGACCACCTTCTTCTTCTCTGCCTTGTTGATGCCGGAAGTGGGATATTGTGTCAGAATAATTTCAATGTCCAACCTGCCATGCACTTCCAGGGTGCACTCCCTGTCATAGGAATCTCCCCATGCAAGCTTGAGACCTTCTTCCCCTTTGTTCGTGGCAATGAATTTATCATTCTCGCGACGCCCATAAATTGCCGCAATCAGAACACCGTCCTTGAGAATGAGATATCCCTCTGAAATCGAGTTAGTGTGCTCTTTTTTAGTCAGAATGTAGCCGCTGAACTCGAACTTCTTCAACTTGTCTATACTGAGCTCGAGTGCTTTTACACCGCCATGGATTGAACTAATTAACTTACCTTCGGGGATATTTGCGTCTGTGATTGGCAACACCAACCTTCTACTGGACTCCGAACCCGGGTGCCGGAGCAGGCTGACAGCAAATATTGAACAACGCTATTTAAGGTTTGAGATAACAATCTGTCTATTATTAATTTAATAACAAAGGTAAGTATTCAGTGAAATGAAGTTCTGATAAGGATTGAGGATTGTAGATTGAGTAATTTTAGATTTAATAATTGACGGATGGCTATTTTAAATCGGGTAATTTTCAATTTGGTAATTGACATGGCGGCATTAACTCAGCAACAATTAACAAATCTACAATCCCCCGAGCAAACTTCAGAATGCTGAACTCTTACTAACAAAGCGACATGCCCCGTCTATGAAGCCAGGGTATGAATTAAACCAAATTTCAAAGAGCGTTTTAAACATCCGCCACTATTAGTCTAGAAAGAATAGTTACAATATA
>JAUSPR010000014.1 GCA_030655715.1 Thermoplasmata archaeon | reverse complement strand
CGCAGTTCCTGCCCAGTTGATGGCCTTTGGGTCCCACCGGAAGTAGTATGTCGATTGCACGCCCATATTCTTCTCCAGTAGAGCCATGCGCGCTGCACGCTCGGGATGCTTGTCAACATCATGCCGCAGCACAACGACATGTTCTCGTTCGGGCTGGGTTAGGTAGTCCGCCACTGTCCTTATCCTGTATTTGCCTATTAGTGCCAGCAGCAGGTCCGAGTATTTCTCCAGGGTGAAGTCGCGGGTCATGCCCGCGCCCCCTCGTCGGCGCCGCCGCGTGTGCCGGCGCCTCGCCCGCCCCGTCGCTCGTTCCCATTTTCCACCATGGTCTCACCATTTGTTTTCCTGTATAATATGTTTCGCCCCTCTTGGCCGCTTCGGATAATTGCCCCTGAGGGTTCCAGGCCCGGTAATTACTGGAAGGTCCTCAAACACAGAATGGGGCAGGAAGGCAGCGATGAAACCGTTACAGATTGTAACCGGTTGAAATTGCCTGCCGAAGACGGAAAGATGAGGCTGACCGATTGCGCCAACACAAAGACCCTGTTCAGGTTGATTCAATCAATTCCATCACCGAAAGCGGGATGAGATAGAGGGATGCTATTCCCCTACAGCAGTCGGATTAACTCCTCAACCGTAAGATTCGCGTCCTTGATTATATGTCCGAGCAGCCCGGGTTTTATTGGGTCGTGCAGGGGAACAGTCAAAGGCTTGCGACCGGAACCGTCATGCACCTTTAGGCGGACATGGCTGCTTCTCTGTCGAACAACTTCATATCCAATCTTGCTTAATGCTTTAATGAGATCTCTTCCGGAAACTACCGGAAGCTTGCTCATACGGTCACCATGACGGTACCTATTAGGGAATGTGAAGGATCAGGAATGTGTTCCCCCTCGGCAATAATCTCTTCCAGGCATAATTCTATTGCCTCTTTGATGTTATCCAGTGCTTCTTGTACCGTTTCTCCCTGACTGTAGCAGCCGGGAATGGACGGGCAGATTACAACGTACCCGCCTGTCTCATCTGGTTCAAGTATTACTTTGTAATTATAGACTTTCATATAACCAACCTCTTGTTTAGTCATATAATTCTTTTCGTTTATTAAGTTTGCTGTAAAATTGCCCTCTCACCTTCCCTCGCTCCGTCATGCATCATGCTCACCCGCGCCACCCCTCCGGCCCCGCGTTCACCATCACCCTTGGATACTTCCCCGATTTCACGATTTCAATAAGTGCATCGGTGTTCTTTACCTTTTCCTCAAGTGGTTTGCCCAGCGTATCCCGGACCGAGCCAGCCCCGGAGGTCCACATGCGCCCGCTGTCTGTAATATAAACGATGTTCTTGAACTCCGCCGATATGTGCGGCTCCCCGAGCAAATCATATTTTGATAGGTTCACGCCCGCAAGCATGTCCGCGTTTCGCACGGACGACGTAGGCGCTCCGTGCATCGCTACCGTCTGGACAAGCGTGATTTTTCGAAATTGTTCCAATTTGTCCTCGAAGTCCGCCAGCGCCTTCTCTTTATCCCGCAATTCGGAAAGATTCTCGTAATGGTAGCCTATTTCGTGGCCGTATATCTTGCATTCTATGATGTGCATCTCCGGGAAATTGCCAGGCTGGCCATTGGTGGTGCCGCTCCAGTTGATGGCCTTCGGGTCCCACCGGAAATAGTATGTCGAGTGTATGCCGAGATTCTTCTCCAGCCTTGCCATGCGCGCGGCCCGCTCGGGGAACTTGTCTACGTTGTGCCGCAGCACCGCGATGAATTCTTCGTCTTTCGGTAAGGTGAGGTAATCTGCCACACTCATGATTGTGTAATTCTGTTTTAGGGCCTGGACCAGCTCCGAATATTTTTCCAGCGTGAAGTCGCGGGTCATGCGGAAGCCTCCGAGGACATCGGGTGCCCGGTTATAGATTGGAATGTCATCTGTTGTCACTATCGAGAATCCTATATAATATCTTTCGCTCGGCAATATTCTGGCGTCCGCCGCCGCGCCAGGATCGGAATGCTAAAGCATTAGAAATGTTTAAATACGTCCGCTACCATGTATTCCATGGTGAGTAAGTCCTCCCCGAAAGAATGACGGTCATGTAAGTGGCCTGGGACAAGTAGGGGAGGGATTGCCGCTTATTTCATCTCATCTGTTTTGGTTATTCTTAATTCGATTATTTCGAAGTAGCTTGGGTCGCCCCATTCGTACTTGGCGAATACCGCTCCACTGACGTAATCCACGGCCTGCAGACAGGGTTCTTCCTGGCCTGTGGCGTGTTTGAAACGGATGTCGGCTTCCATCATGCCCAGCTTTTCACGCGACGACCTGATGGCCGCTTCCAACTGTTCGTTCAGACGGGCCTGATTTGTTCTGGACAATGTCCTGTCCACGACCACGTTAATCTTTCTGGCCTTTATTTCGGCCACGCGGCTTATCAAGCGCACCGCAACGTCGCCGTATATGTTTCCATCTTCACGCTTCTTGCGATCGACCTTGCATAGGCACACATACCACATCTCGTTGTCCTGCATGGCCAGGCCTCTGAGAACGGTTCTGCGTAACTCGGGAGACGATTCGCTCCATTTCAGTTCGGGAATCTTCTTGAGCGGGGTTCTGAGCACCCACTTTCGCACTCGCTTCAAAACACGCAAAATTCCCACTTGATTGCTTGTGACCAGAGCGCACATGACGAAGTATCTGGAAGATCTATCGGAAAGACCGAAATCCCCGGATTCATCAACATAAACACTCACTTCTCTAATCATTCACAAACCCCGGTTCCAGCCATCATTTTTCTGTTCAGATATATTCAGATTGGGCTGATTAATGGCTTTGACTTATAAAGGGGTGATGGGGGGTTGGGCGAAAGTATTAAAGGTGCAGTTGCCCCGCGCTGTGACCTTGACCTGGTGCCCGTGCTTCTCCAGCTCCCAGATCGTGTTCTTGAAGAAATGCATGTGCGCCGGATGCCCCATGTCGAACAACACTCTCATCTTATCACCGTCCGCCCCACCCCCCGGCCGCGCGTTCCCCATCAGCCTTGGGTACTTCCCCGATTTCACGATTTCAATAAGTGCATCGGTGTTCTTTATCTTTTCCTCAAGTGGTTTGCCCAGCGTATCCCGCACCAGCTCCCCATACTTCTCCAGCGTGAAGTCCCGGCTCACCCCACCGCCCCCGCAGATCGCCCCAAGTCAATTAAGAATCTCATCTGGTGTCAATATACGGTTCCTGGTATAATATTTCTCCCACAGAATGAAATGGTTGTGTTGAATTGTGTTGAATGCAGCACCCAGCAATTCCAAATGTCCCTCAGGACTTTGGATGGAGATAAAACGCATTCGACAATGGCGCGGGAGCAATTTCTACCTAAATCCAGCGCCATCTGGCTCGCAGCATTCTGCAAACAATTGGTGAATGTGGGAACTGAATCTCAACTTATGGAGCATTCGCCGTAGATCGACATTTTCCAAACATCAGTGATCTTCAGAGTTGCCGGTAATCGCCATTTTGGAACCGATTTGATTACCGGCAGTCAACCACCGCCACAACGGCACCACTCGCACGCTCCGCCCGCCGACATCCGCGGTCCCTTCCTCGCTTTTCGTTATGACCAGCCCTTCTGATATCTCCAGCTCGTCCATGCAGCGCTCCAGGCCGCGCAGCTCCCTCTTGCGCACGTCCGGGTCAGAGATATCGTAGCAGACCTGTATCGCTTCCGTCTTCCGCATACGGCCGACAACGAAGTCAACCTCGTAGCCTGCCCGGTCCTTCCAGTAATGGATTGTTATCCCCTTCCGCACAAATTCTGCGGCTACTGCATTCTCATACCGCGCCCCCTCCCCCGCGCTGCCGATCACATTCGCCAGGCCCGTGTCATAGCAATAGGCTTTCCTGGGGTACTGAAGCCTGTCCCTGATGCGCGTTGAATATATCGTGACATCGAACACCAGGAACGCCTCCCGCAGGTGCCCGAAGTATCTTATCAACGTGGGAACCGATATTGGCGCTCCGACGCTCTTGAAATACCTGGACATCTTGCCAAAAGACAGCAAGTTTCCTGCGTTCGAGACCAGGTAGTCAGAAAATTCCGAAAGTGTGGCTGACCCCCGGCTTCCTACTCTTGGCAATACATCACGGGCCACTGCATCCGAGTAGAGCTGTGCCAACATCTCCTCCTTCCCTTTGGACAGCACTACTTCCGGATAGCCGCCGTGAGTGAGATATTCCTCCAGAGCTCCTTTCACAAGCGCTTCAGTTCGTTCTGTCGTCGGCTCTTTTGTAATGCCCATGAAAGCGAGGTGCTCCTTGAAAGAAAGCGGCAGTACCACCGTGGTCAGGTGCCGGCCAGTCAACAACTTGGTCACATCCCGGTTCATGAGTTGGGCCGTGGAACCAGATACGGTAATTTTAATTCGCCCCTTGAACTCGTCCTGGATACTCCGTATGTACCGCTCCCACTCCGGAACTCTCTGGACCTCGTCCAGGAAAAGGTAGATATTGCCATGGTTCTCCAGCAGGCGTTTCGCGTGTATTATTTCGATAAGGTCGTTGAACATCGGACCCTGTAATGGCATGAGTTTCCGGTTCTCGAAGTTCAGGTAGATAATTGCTTCCTTTGGAACGCGCTCCCTAAGTTGCTTGATTGCGTGGAACATCAGATAGGTCTTGCCCGCTCTCCTAGGGCCTATCACATCGCTGATCAAGTCACTGCTAAATTGTATATTGACATCCCTTTCACGAATATCTGGGAGTGGATTATCCCAGTGTTCCTTGACCGCATTCTCTAATTTTGAATTCATATGGTCTGCATATCGTTAAATGTATATAATGGTTTGCGTGCATATCGTAATATTTGCATTATGATTTACAAAATAGATATAGCTGGCAACAGCAAATTTGCCAGGTTCAGCTCACATGACATCACGCCACCCCCCCGGCCGCGCGCTCACCATCACCCGCGGGTACTTCTCCGACTTCAATATCTCGTTCAACTCGTCCGTGCCCCTTACCTTCTCCTCCAGGGGCCTGCCCAGCGTATCCCTCACAGACCCTGCCCCGGAACTCCACATACGTCCGCCCCCCCGTCGGCGCCGCCGCGTGTGCCGCCGCCTCGTCCGCCCTGTCGCTCGTTGTCACATTCTGCCATGTGTCTCACCATTTGGTTTCCTGTATAATATGTTTCGCCCCTATGACCGATATATGACTGTGTCAACCTAATCCCGATACTGTACTTTCAACTTTTTGCCTAAACTTGAAATTATACTTTCAACTTTCGAAACATTTATAAGGCTGCGCAACATCGTCCTACTGTGACCGACATTACCACACTGAAGGAGATACTCGCGGACGGCAAATTGCTGCTGGACCAGAAAGAGGAACTTGTTGAGCGGAAAATGGCTGGCACTCTTCTCTCAAGGGCCAAATATGATGTGATCGAAGTGGTCACCGGCGTCAGGAGGGCGGGAAAGAGCAAACTCCTTCTCTGGGTGGGCAGGCAGCTCAAGAAAGAAGGAAAAAATGTCCATTACATAAATTTCGAGGACGATAGATTCCTGTCGGAAGATAAGGACCTTCAGAATATCGCCACTCTCATGGACCTGAATAACGCCGTTCTTCTCGTGGACGAACCGCAGAACATGGCCAATTGGGAAAAATGGGTAAGAAGGATGCATGACCGTGGTATTAAAATTTATGTGACTGGCTCAAATTCCAAACTACTGGGGAGCGAGTTCGCCACGGCACTCACTGGAAGAAAGAAGGAACACGAGGTTTTTCCATTCTCGTTTTCAGAGTTCCTGAAAGGCAATAGAGCCGTTTCTCTGCCAAGCGATCAGAACATCAAAATGTTCGAGAATTACATGGTGAACGGTGGATATCCGTATTCTGTAATGTCTGGCGACCATTCAGTACTTTCGGATTACAGAAGGGACATAATTGAAAGGGACATATTGGCAAGGCACAATATCAGAGATGTCAATGCGTTCAAGAATCTCTACCGGTTCGTCATGTCCAATCCGGGTCTTTATATCTCCCTAAAATCAATTAGAGGCTTCATAGACATCAGTCATGTGACCCTGAGAAAATATCTGGATTATCTGGTCGAAGCATACGCCGTAATTCCGCTTGAAAAATTCAGCTATTCCCAGAAAGAACAGATGCTGAACCCGCGAAAATTCTATCCTATTGACAACGGCCTTTTGATTAGGAAAACCGATATGGGAAAATTGCTAGAATCGTGCATAGTTCAACACATAAAAAGATATACAGGGAATGTTTTTTATTGGAAAGATCAAAAGGCCAGGGAAGTGGATTTCTATCTTCCCGATAGTAATCTGGCAATTCAGGTGTGTTATGAACTGAATAAGGGCAACCTATCCCGGGAGGAAAAGGCCCTGGAATCGGCTGTTGAGGAGTTAAATGCCGAACCGTTGATAATTTCATTGTACTCTGAGGTCAAATCGGAATATCCAACAATGAGGGCAACGGAATTCATTGAAAACATTGACTCAATTATTAAAATTTAAGTATATATATTATTAAATATAATATGCCAGTTATCATCCCGCCGCCTCGATTGCGTCTGCATCGAGGCCTATCCGGTGCAAAAGGACATGTGCCATCACCCGCGGGTACTTCTTCGAGCTCAATATCTCGATAAGCTCGTCCGTGCCTTTCACCTTCTCCTCCAAAGGTCTGCCCAGCGTATCCCTAGACCCGGCCCCTGAACTCCAGCGCCGCCCGCTGTCCGTGATGTACACGATATCGGCAAACTCCGCCGATATGTGCGGTTCCCCGAGCAAATCATATTTGGATAAATCCACGCCCTCCAGCATATCCGCGTTGCGCACAGGGATGCGGGGCGCGCCGTGCATTGCCACGGTCCTGACCGGCGCCAGCTTCCTGAGCCGGGAAAGCTTCTCCTCGAAATCCTTCAGCGCCAGCTCATTGTTCCGCAGCTCCGAGAGGTTCTCGTAATGGTAGCCAACTTCATGCCCGTATATCTTTGTCTCGACGATTTGCATCTCCGGGAAATTGCCCTGTCGGTTCCCCGCAGTTCCTGCCCAGTTGATGGCCTTTGGGTCCCACCGGAAGTAGTATGTCGATTGCACGCCCATATTCTTCTCCAGTAGAGCCATGCGCGCTGCACGCTCGGGATGCTTGTCA
>JAUSPR010000147.1 GCA_030655715.1 Thermoplasmata archaeon | reverse complement strand
CTGATGTCATGGTCGCACTCTATTTCGAGGTCATGAAGAAAAAACCGGAGGAACCGAAATGGCCTGACCGCGATAGATTCGTTCTCAGCAAGGGTCATGCCGCTCCTGCGCTTTACGGTTGTCTAGCGGAGGCAGGCTATTTCCCGGTTGAGGAATTGAAGACCTTCAGGCTAATCGGCTCAAGATTGCAAGGACATCCGGACATGAGAAAAACCCCGGGCGTGGAAGCCTCGACTGGCAGCGAAGGACAGGGTCTCAGCATGGGCCTGGGAATGGCACTGGCAGGAAAGTTGGACAGGAAATCTTACACTGTTTATGTCATGCTAGGCGACGGTGAGAACGATTGCGGCCAGATATGGGAAGCTGCAATGGCATCGTCCTTTTTCAGGGTTGATAATCTCATCGCAATCATTGACAGGAACAAGCTCCAGCTTGATGGACCGACCCACAAAATCATGTCAATCGAACCGCTTGCAGACAAGTGGAAAGCATTCGGATGGAATGTTCTGGAGGCAAACGGCCACAATTTCACCGAAATTCTGGAGATGCTACACAAGGCCAAGCAAACGAAAGGCGTGCCAACAGTCATAATCGCCCATACAGTCAAAGGCAAGGGAGTGAGCTTCATGGAAGGCGCTGTGGGATTCCACGGGAAGGTGCCGAACGAGGCACAGTACAAGGTTGCCATGAAAGAACTGGAGGGAAAGGCATGACCAAAACATGGGAAGTTGAACCGCAGAGACCTGCATTTTCGAGAGCACTTGTAGCACTCGGTAACAGCAGGAAAGATGTCGTCGTAGCCAGCGCGGATTTATCCTCCTCGGTTGGAACATTACCGTTTGCCGAGGAATTTCCAGAAAGGCATTACAATTTTGGAATTGCAGAGCAGAACATGGTCAGCGCGTGCGCCGGTCTGGCTTCTTGTGGTAAAGTAGTGTTTGCCAGCACATTCGCGATATTCTGCACCGGTCGGGTATATGACCAGATAAGGCAGAGCGTGTGCTATCCCAAATTGAATGTCAAACTCGTTGCGACGCATGCCGGCATCACTGTCGGCGGCGACGGGGCCACGCATCAGATGATTGAGGACTTGGCTCTGATGAGGGCGCTACCAAACATGACATCGGTCGTGCCTGCGGACGCCCCGGAAACAGAGAAAGCGATACTGGCAGCGGCTGATTACGATGGACCGGTTTACATCCGTATCGGGCGGTCTAATGTGCCGGTTTGCACGACTGATGAGAGTTGCCAGGACTTCGAGATTGGAAAGGCCACGCTGATGAGGGAGGGGGACGATGTAACCCTCGTTGGAACCGGAATAATGGTAGCAAAATGCATTGAAGCGGCCGAAGAACTTGCCAAGCATCAGGTTAGCGCGCGAGTCATCAATTTATCAACGATTAAACCTCTGGACGAGCGCATTCTGATTAAAGCGGCTAGGGAAACAGGCTGCATAGTTACTGCCGAGGAGCACAGCGTCGTAATGGGCATGGGAGCGGCAGTCGCGCTCGTGCTTGTGGAGAATGCCCATATACCGATGAGACGCGTCGGAATACCGGATACATTCGGAGAATCTGGCTCGCCGGAGGAATTGATGGAGAAGTACGGGCTTACTGTAGACAATATTGTGGACGGGGCCCATGATGTAATAAAGAGAAGAGGTAGATAAGATGAAAATATTTCTGGATACGGCGAATGTAGAGCAGATAAGGGAGGCAAATAGCTGGGGCATCATTGACGGGGTTACAACAAACCCGAGCCTTATTGCCAAGGAAGGCAGAGATTTCCGGGAAGTGGTCGAGGAGATTTGCGGCATTGTTGACGGCCCGATAAGCGCCGAGGTTATCAGCCTGGAAGCGGCTGGCATGGTCAAGGAAGGCCGTGAACTATCCAAGATTCATGATAATATCAACATCAAGGTCCCGATGACAAGCGAGGGTCTGAAAGCTGTTAAGGAGCTTTCAGCCAGGAACATCAAGACCAATGTAACGTTGGTCTTTTCTGCAAACCAGGCCTTGCTGGCCGCAAAAGCAGGCGCCAGTTTCGTAAGCCCGTTCGTGGGTCGAATCGATGATACTGGCCATGATGGGATGCAGGTCGTGCATGACATAGTCCAGGTCTATCTCAACTATGCCTTTGATACCGAGATAATCGCAGCCAGCGTGCGCCACCCAATACATGTTCTTGAGTCTGCCAAGGCAGGCGCCCATATCGCGACCATACCCTGGAAGGTGTTGCAGCAGATGACAAAGCACCCGCAAACCGACCTGGGCATCGAGGCATTTTTAAAGGACTGGGAATCTGTCCCGAAGCCGAAGAAATGAGGTCAGGATGACCCAAAAATTTCGCCGGTTCAATGGCGATGAAGATATGGACGCCATGTATGAAATCTCAACTGCCAGCGCGCTTGCCGACGGCATGGAGATGGTCGAAGATTTTGAAACATTTTGTGAAAGTTTTTCTCCATTTTTGGAAAGCCTTCCTTCAGCCAATGTGATGATTGTGGAAATGGGAAATAAAATAATCGGTCATGCCAGGGTCTGGTGGGCTGATATTTCCGATAGGTCTAGGCTATACTCGCACATGAATTTTATTCACCCCGATTTTGCGAATTCCGACATAAGAAGAGAAATGATGGATTGGGCAGAATCCAGATTGATGGAAATTGCCTCAAAGCACCCTCTTGCTATGGAAAAAAAATTTGAGATTGTATGTGTGCGCGACACTGACATGGAAGCCCTGGTGAACTCCATGGGATATGCACCTTCTAGATACTTCTTCGAGATGCTGAGACCCTTGAAGAACCTGCCCGATATCAGGATGCCAGAGTCCATTACAATCTCAACCGTGAAAGAAGATGAATTCTTTGAGGCCTGGAGAGTCACCAGAGATGCATTCAAAGACCACTGGTCCTATGTCGAGAAAAACTGGTCCGACCAATGTTTGGAAGAAAAATTAAGCTTGGAAATTTTCACCCCATCCATGTGGTTCGTTGCGAAATCCGGGAAAAAAATAGTGGGCAGCATCCAGAACTACATCGAGCCTGAAGAGAATAAACAGCTTGACAGGAAACGTGGGTACATCAGCAACATTTCTACATCCAAGGAATGGCGTGGTCGGGGCATTGCTAGCGCATTGATTTCTCGAAGTATGGGAGAGCATTCTTCGAGAGGCATCGAAGAAGTTAGATTGACTGTTGATTCTGATAATTCCTCGGGGGCATTGGCGCTGTATAAAAAATTGGGATTCGAAATCTCAAATACATATGTTAATTACAGAAAACCTATAGATATCTAATGCCAGGTTGTCAAATTAGCCAGCGTTACAAAACATTGTACCACTATTACTATATATCTTTGCATCCATTGGTCGCGGTAATGGATAAGCAGGTGTTCAGCAAGCTGACAGTCGCATTGTTACTGATGTTGTTCGTTTTCGCACTAGGCAATATCGTGTTCAACCTCGAGAACCTCTATATTGGAGTAGAGGAGGTACCAGAATTTATCGCATCAGGTAGCGCATCTCAGAGCGTGGCCACAGGTTCAACCACTGCCGATGCGCTTAGATGGGTTTGGTTTGGCTTTTTGATTTTCTCCGGTATCATGATAATCGTGGCAGCCGCATCCTTCACTACTTCCAAGGACAAGAAGAAATGGCGCAAGCTTCTCCACCAGATGTTGGCTGCGCTGATGGTCTGCCTCTGCCTGTTCGCGTTCGGATTTTTCTATGAAGATATAGAAAGTTCGGTGATGGGCGGCGGCGATACAAATATCCTGCCGGACAGCGGCAGTGGAAACATTTCATCGGCGGATGGCACGACGCCGCCTGCAAGTCCCGACACAATGAAGACCTTTGTCACACTTGGTATATTTGCTGTTGTTTTCCTGTTCTGGGTAGTGCTATTCATTGGCATTGCACACATATCAAAATTGCGCTCAACCAAGCTGGATTATTCTGACATTGAGCGGGATACTATTGAAGTCGCCCATACTATCCAGCGCACAATAGATGCCATTGCCGGAGGCTCTGATACTCGTGCTACGGTCATACGATGTTACACAGATATGTGCAAGGTCATGTCCAAGTACGGCGTGAAGGAAGAGGAGTATCTGACGCCGAGAGAGTTTCAGAAGCTGGCAACAGCCAATTTACCTATTCCGGAGGAGCAGATGCGCTCGCTCGTCGACATTTTCGAGGAAGCAAGGTACAGCCAGCACAATCTTGGAACCGAGGATGGCCAACGCGCAGTAAAAGCCCTGGAAGCCGTGAAGGAAAGGTTGCTGGCTTTCAGGCCCGAAGCTGCGCAGGCAAAAATCGGGGAGGCCAAGTGATGGAATTCGAATCGTCCGTCAAGGCCATGGTTTCCGCAGAAAGAGGAACAAAGGGCAAGGGTCATGCTCTGGAGGATATACTCTACATCGTGATGGGCGAAGCGTCACTGGCCAATGCTTTTGTAATGATTTGTGCCATGATTTTCTTCGCGACCATCCCGCTGGCCATGATATTCTTATTTGGCGCTTACAGCGGTGGAATGAGGTGGCTAATCACGTTAGGCACAATCACCGTAATGGGCTTCGTGGCCATTTACCTGATGAAGAGAGGTACTAAGTCCGGAAGGAAAGGCCAGGCAGATAAAAAGGCCCAGACCATATTTCCCGGAGAGCTGACCGGTCTCACGGAAACTGTGGAGAGAGGTGCTGCAGGTTATGCTTACAGCCAGCAGGTGATCCGGGAACGACTCTGTGAAAGCAGTTTGAACAAACTCGGATTGGCGCGTGACCTGGACCTAGAAGAGATGATAGCCAGGCTTGACCGGGGAGAAGGCAGTTTTGTTGGAGACGAGGTACTGGCAAGGTTCATTGCCAGCAACAGAAGAGGCACGGAAAACGGCGGTGACCAGATTGCTCAGGCAAAGGGCAAATCTGCAGAGAGGGGAAGAAAATTCATGATCGAGATAGAGGATATAATAAAAAGAATGGAGGCGACAGTATGAAGATAGAGGAAGTGGCAAAAAATTGTGCCGGAATCAGGACAGAGGTGGCCAAGGCTATCGTGGAGAAAGATGAGGTAATAGACCAGCTGATGCTGGCGTTTCTGGCAGGCGGTCATGTCCTGTTCGAGGATTTTCCCGGGCTGGCCAAAACGCTCATGGCTAATACTTTTTCCAGGGCAATAGGTTGCGGGTTCAAGAGGGTGCAATTTACTCCGGATTTGCTTCCTGCAGACATTACTGGCACGTTCATCCTGAACCGCGGCACCAGTCAATTCGAGATGAGGAAGGGACCGATATTCACGAACGTACTTTTGGCAGACGAGATAAACAGGGCTCCACCAAAGACCCAGAGCGCGCTTTTGGAGGCCATGCAAGAATTTCAGGTTACAATGGAAGGTGAAACACATAAACTTCCGAGACCGTTCATTGTTATAGCAACACAGAACCCGATTGAATACGAAGGCACATACCCATTGCCAGAAGCTCAGATTGACAGATTCCTGATGCGTCTCAGCATAGGCTACCCGTCAACCAAGGGCGAGGCTGAAATTCTCCGAAGAAGAAGGGCCAGGAAGCAGGAAGAGGTTGCCATAGCCAGCGTTTCGTCGCCTGAAATGATTCTGGAAATCCAGAGGGCAATCGAGGACGTACATCTGGACAATGACATCGAGAAGTATATCGTGTCCATAGTCCAGGAAACAAGAAAACACGGCCAGGTTGAGGTCGGTGCCAGCCCGAGAGGCTCGCTTGCACTCATGAAACTGTCCCAGGCAAAGGCTGCAATGGCTGGCCGTGATTTTGTCCTGCCAGACGATGTGAAAAGCGTTGCGGTTCCGGCACTCGCTCACAGGTTAATTTTGAAACCTGATCCCTGGATAAAAGGCATCAAGCCCCAGGTAATCATTGACAAGGTTTTGACAACTGTTCCGGTGCCAAAAGCTCGAGCGTGAGGGAAGAATGCGCTCACCCAAGGGATTCTGGCTGGCCACAGCGGCAATTACATGCATCATAGTCGGAATGTTTCTGGCAAGCGGCGCAATTGTGGCACTTTCACTTCCCATTGTGGTCTACATAGGAATTATGGCGATGCTCCTTGACAGCAGTGAGGCAAAGTTAAAAATTGAAAGAAGAATTTCCGATATCAGGATAATGGCTGGCGATGTCGTTCAGATTGAAATTCTGGTTAGGAACAAGGGCCCAAGGTTGGAACTTGTGGAAATTAATGACATACTTCCGGATTATCTGTGTGTGAAAGAAGGCAATAACTGCGCCTTGATGAGCCTGGACAAGGACGAGGTTCAGAGCTTCACCTACACACTGGATTGTCCGCTCAGGGGCAGGTATCTGCTTGAAAATTTGAAAATAACAGTCATGGATTCGGGAAGACTTCATAGCACGGAAATTTTGTTCAAGGAAATAACCGAATTCTCGGTTGTGGCCAGGGTCGAGCCCACAAGGGGCATCAATATCGCGCCCAAGAAAACGAGAAACTGGGTCGGCATGATAAAGGCCAGAAGGGTCGGCATTGGCACGGAATTTTATGGATTGAGGAATTATGTTTCCGGGGACGAGTTCCGCAAAATTAACTGGAAGGCATCCGCGCGCTCCGATACCTTGCTGACCAATGAATTCGAGGCTGAGTGCTCAGGCGACGCGACCCTAATTCTGGATGCAAGATTGGAGGCCAATGTCGGCCATATTGAGGATTGCGCAGTCGAGCACGGTGTTCGGGCGGCATCCACTATTGCATCACAGATTTTGAAGGATAAAAATCGAGTCGGCCTGATAGTTCTCAGAGATATTATCGACGAAGTTTATCCCGCATTCGGCAAGCGCCAGTTCTACAAACTGAGCGAGCATCTGTTGGACGTGAAACCGCTCGGATTATTACCGTTCGAGAATGTGGGATGGATGGTCACGAGTTATTTCCCGCTGGAGTCGCAAATCATTGTCATTAGCACGCTCACTGACCGCGATATTATCAGCACTATTGGCGACCTGTGCGCCCGTGGTTATGATGTCGTTGTGATTTCTCCGTCCCCGATAAGGCTGGAATCTTCGCTTGTGGATGATTCCCCGGAAAAGGTTATGGCCAGCCGAATAATGACACAAGAGCGGGATAATCTCATTTCTGAGCTTGGAAGGTATGCGAGAATCGTTGATTGGGACACGGATGACGCATTGGCAAAAGCACTGAGGGGGGTGGACGCATCGCGGAGCAGGAGATGAGAAAACTTCACTGGATTCAGATTTTGCCTCTTGTCTTGCTGGCCATTCTGACTGCATGGCATTTTTACTCGTATTACACCCTACCAGCTCTGGGAAGCGATGCTCTGCATTATGGGGTGCTGGTGATGGTTTTCATCATGACGCTGGCATCGCTGTTTTTCCGGAGTGCCAAAAATGAAGTCGCACAGTATGTCGAAAGCCTTGTAAAGCCATTCAGAGCGCATTTAGTGGGAGCCGCCTGCCTCCTGGTTGGTTCCTTGCACTTCATAGGGCTGCTTGGCTCCGAATCCATCTTCATCCAGATGGGATTTCTCATTTTGATTCTGGCATTCTTCGAGACCGCGGGCATTGCCAACAGGTTCATAGAGGCTTACTCAGGCAATCAGGTCCAGGTAACGGAAAGCACGCTGAAAAGGTTAATCCTGAATCAGATGGGCATGGTGGCCATGGTGTTCGTATTATCGGTCGTATTGCTCTACATGGCCCTCATGGTGATTGTGGGGTTCACTGACACATGGTCAGTGGCACTGCTCGCGGCGGTGATGATACTGGCCATCGCGTTTATGACGATGGCGCGTCGTTTATAGTATCATTCTTCCTTGGGCGCATCCTCAAAATGCCTGTTAGTCTGCGTACCGTTGACCCCCCCGCCCTTACAGGCGAGGCTCCCCAAAACAGGGAGTGCAATATGTTCTTTTACCAACAATATGCTGTCACCCATATAGCCAAGAAAATGAAACCCCGCCCTCACAGGCGGGGCATGCTGCTCAAAGATTGTAAACAGCAGATTTTATCTTGCGATATTCTTGCCTATTCTTCGGCTGCATTCTCCGGTTCAGGTTTTTTCTCGGTCTTGCGCTTTTCGATTTCCTCGATGCGTTCGTCCTTTCTTTCGCCAACATAGCCATCACGATTTGGTCCGTCATCACGGGGGCGCCTCTCCCTTGGCTTGCGGTCGCGTGAACCACTGTCGCGGCTGCGGCTTCCGCCCCTGCTGTCACGACGGTCGCCGCTGCGACGGTCATCCCTTTCGCGCCTTGGCTTCCTCTCCGGTTCAACATAACCCTCGGGTTTGGGCAGGAGCGCCTTTCTGGACACGTCCACCTTGCCATTCTCTATCTTGATTACCTTCACGCGAATCTTGTCGCCCATGTTGACACGGTCAGTGACATTTTCCACGCGGCCCCATTCTATCTCGGACACGTGCAGCATACCATCTTGTCCGGGTGTGAGGTTCAGGAATGCTCCGAATGGCATTATCTTGACCACTTCGGCTTCCTCGAATATCTCGTCCACTTCTACCACGCGGACAGTGTCGAGAATCCTCTTATGGGCAATCTCTCCCTTCTCGACATCGCTGGTCGTTATCATTACCAAACCGTCGTCGTTAATGTCGATCTTTAGATCAAGTTCCTCGGTAATTGCTCTGATCTTCTTTCCGCCGGGTCCGATGACATCGCCAATTTTCTGCGGGTCAATCTTGAAGCTGATGATTCTTGGGGCGTATTGGCTGAGTTCCTTCCTGGGTTCAGGAATCGCTGCAATTAGGCAGTCTATGACTTCGTTCAGCGCCTTTCTCATTTGAGGGAATACCGCATGAATTATTTCCTTGGTCAAACCGCGGGTCTTTGTGTCCATCTGTATGGCAGTTATTCCATCCTTGGTTCCGGTGAACTTGAAGTCCATGCCGCCCGGACCGTCCTCCATGTCCTGGATATCCGTGAGAATCGCCCACTTGTCTCCCAGAGATGCTACGCCCATGGCTATGCCGCCGACCGGTTTTTTAATTGGAACTCCAGCGTCCAGTAGGGCAAGCGTCGAACCGCATGTCGAGCCCATGGATGATGAGCCATTGGAGCCCATGGTTTCCGAAACCACACGAATTGTGTAGGGGAAGTTTTCATCATCCGGTAATAACGGAATCAGGGCCTTCTCTGCTAGTGCGCCATGTCCGATGTCACGCCTGCTTGCTCCCCTCAGAAATTTAACCTCGCCCACTGAGTATGGCAGGAAATTATAGTGGTGGAAATATTTCTTGTTGCCGTCGCTTTCCATGGTTTCTATAGATTGCATGTCAAATGGTGCACCCAGCGTAACCATTGAAAGTATCTGGGTTTCACCTCTTTCGAACAGACCGCTTCCATGGGTCCTGGGCAAAAGTCCGACTTCCGCGTACAAGGGCCGAATTTCATCCAGCTTGCGCCCATCGACTCTCTTCTTCTTTTCCAGAATCGCAATAGTTACCTGTTCCTCTATGAACTCGTAGAAGAATGAAGACAATATGCCTTTCAGATACTTCTCCGCTTCTGGCTCACCACCCTTTTCCTTGACATATTTGGGTTTGAACTGTTCGATAAGCTGCTTCTCGAGGCCCTTCAATATTGCCTTGCGCTCGCCTTTGGAGCCCTTGGGGTTGTTGAAAAGAAACTTGTCCAGATGTGGGAGAGCTGCTTTCTTCATTTCCTCGATTATTTCCTGGTATTCAGGATTCTTGCCGCCCATCATCGTGAGTTGGTCTTCAGTCAATTTCGGCTTTCCTATATCTTTGCGAATATCGTCCACGAATTTCGCCAGTGGTCCCATGTATTCCATTGCCGTGTCGAAAGCTTTCTTCACATTATCATCCGCAAGTTCCTGAGCATCGCACTCTACCATTGTGACACGTTCGCCGTCGCCCATGACCACCAGCTGGAGCTCGGAATGTTCCATCTCCTCGATAGTGGGGTTAATTATTGGGAAGCCACCGCTCATGCCCAGCCTCACGCATGCCAGAGGTCCATCAAACGGAATCTCTGAAATGTGAATTGCGATGCAGGCTGCAAGCATGGCTACCATGTCCGGCCTGTTCTCGTGGTCCAGGCTGAGAGGCAGGCAAATAACTTGCACCTCGTTCCTCATCATCTGAGGAAATAGCGGCCGCAAACCGCGGTCAATCATTCTGCCAACGAGTACAGCCTCAGTTGATGGTCTGCCCTCTCTCTTGGAGAATCTTGGTCCCTTTATTCTGCCAGCTGCCGAGTATCTTTCTTCGTAATCCACCATAAGTGGGAAGAAGTCAATGTCTCTAGCTTCCTTCGACATCATGGCGGTTGCCATGACTATAGTCTCTCCCATTTGTACCGTCACTGCGGCTGATGCCTGCATTGCCAGACGGCCTGTCTCGACGGTTATTTTCTTTCCGTCTATTTCTGTTTCATATTTCTTTATGTTCTTTTCCATGTTATCACCTTGACATAAAAATGTCTTGTTTAATTTCCATATAGCCTTTCATTCCGTAGAATAAATATAGGTCGAGTTTTCTTTCAATTTTTCCTCGGTATCGTTGCTGCCACCTTCTCCAATACGTCCATTCCTTTCTCTATCATTTCCAGCGAGTTCGCAAAGGAGAAGCGCAAATGTCCTTCTCCGCCCTTGCCGAATGCTGAGCCTGGCGCACATATCAATCCTGACTTGACCAGTTCCATTGCGAAATCTTCGCTGGAAATATCGTGGTCGAAGGTCGGGAATGCATAGAAAGCGCCCTTTGGTTTAAGGCAGCTGAAACCGTCAATATCGTTCAATCTTTTCACTATCACGTCTCTTCTCTTTCTCAGTATGTCCACCCTTTCCTGGACACTGTTGGTCGGCGCGTTCATCACGTCGAATATCGCTTTCTGTAGCGGTGTCGGAGGGCATGCTATGTTGTAGTACTGGAGCTTGGACAACTGGTTCACCATGTACTTTGACGACGCCATGTAACCGAGCCTCCACCCGGTAAGCGCGAATGTCTTTGAGAACGAATTTATGTAGACCACATTGTCGTAGTCCGGATTCAGGAGAGAGTGATGTTCTCCTTCGAATATTATCTCGTCATAAACTTCGTCAGATATTATGACCAGTTCATTCTCCACAGCAATGTCTCTGAGAGCTTTAATCGTATCAGGTTCCAGTATCCCAGATGTGGGGTTGTTCGGCGAATTGACTATTATGGCCTTCGTCCGAGGTGTTATCAATTCCTGAATTTCATCAGGGTTCGGTTGAAAGTTATTCTCGAACCTCAGGGAATATCTCAACGGAGTAGCGCCACACATGATGACATGCGGCTGGTAGATGACGAAGCCCGGGTCCGGCGTAAGCACCTCGTCCCCGTGGTCGAATAATGTCATCGCTGACACTAGTAAACCCTGTGTTCCTCCGGCCGTGACAATTATATTGTCCATCTCCACGTCCGGCCTGTACCTGGTAAGCCTTTCAGCCAGTGCCTTTCTCAGTTCGGGTATGCCCTTTGTCGGGCCATAATGGTTATACCCATTGTGTACAGCGTCTGCCAGTGCCTTCATAGCCAGTTCCGAGGGTTCGAAATCCAATTCACCAAGGCCCAGGTTAATCGAGTCTGGACCGGCCATTTCGAACATCTTGCGTATACCAGATATCTGAAGTCTTTTCGCTCTTGCTGCGAACCAATCTCTCATTGATGTGGGGAAAAGCCCCTGTAATATTAAAGCTTCGGTCTCTATATATTAATAGGGGAACATGCGTTTTTTTGAGTGAAAACAGTGGACAGAATTGAGGGGTTAATTGACAGGGTTGGATGATATAGTTCTCCGGGTTGAATGTCAGTGCCTTGACCCTATCCATCACCTCGGCATTTTACCCGGTCCCCGGAGCTTGCGTGCCCAGCCAACCGTCCAACACACCTCTTCGTTCCAAATGTCCATCAGGACTTTGGATGTCGATAAAAGGACTTTGGATGTCGATAAAAGGACTTTGGATACTGATAAAAACAGACGGGGCATGCTGCTTTGAGTCTACGATAATGGCTGGCTAATTATACGACTCAAAGCTTTTTATATGAATTGCGATTTATGAGGCCTGCATCCAGATGATTGGGCGCAATACGCAAACTCCCGACTTAGCTTAGCCTGGCTCGAGCGGCTGACTGTAGTAGGTTCACCGGCTACGGCCGGTTATCAGCCGATATCAGCAGATCCCCGGTTCAAATCCTGGAGTCGGGACTTCTTTTTTTCAGATGAGTAAACTACCAGTCCCTAAAGT
>JAUSPR010000269.1 GCA_030655715.1 Thermoplasmata archaeon | reverse complement strand
ACCCAGGCCCTTGCGCCGCTGTTCTGGCCAGATGATGAACCAGGCATGAGGCGACCAGGTGTCCCAACTTGTAGACCATTCCCCGATACCGATAAATTCCTCTCCCGAGTAAATCGAGAACAGGGCAGTGTGAGGCTTTTTCTGCTTCTCCACAATCTTTTCCTTCATCTGTGCCAACGTAAGCTGTGTCCATGAAGGTTTGTTGTCGAACATCTCGGCAATATCTGGCAGGCACTCTATCTGGCGCCTGTGAACTTCGATTAAGTTGGCCTCTTCCAATGACCTGAATTCCGGTTTGGAGATTTTCTGAGCACACATCTTTCTCGGGTCATAGAATTGCTTTCTCGATAATAAATCTACTCTCTCTTCTTGATTATAAATTCTCAAGCCCTGGGTAGAACTTGAGAAGTCTGGAATTCTCATGAACTGGCTCACATTTGCCAAGTCTTTTTGACGCGCCCCTATGAAATTCTCTCGTTCTCACCAATCGTTCAATATCAAATCGTTATAATCGTTGAGACGAAATTATCCAGACCAACAGGACACATGGAATGCGGCGTCCGTCTCATCCGGCCCGTCCAGAATCAGGCGGATTGATGTCCCTTGAAGTTCATAACCGCGCTCGAAAAACCATTTCAATACCGGTGGATTTACATCGTAAGTTCTGATAAACATACCTGTCTTTCCTTCCATGGATGCGACAATTTCACAGCGGTCCAGTAATTCGCTGGCCACAGCTTCATGGCCTTTTTCTGCCACAAGGAGCTTCATGATTGCATTCTGGCTTTCCTCGAACATCTCATAAGTGTGGACGATAGCGTGGGCGTGGCCTTCATCCATGACCCAGATATGGCCCAGTTCTCTTTCGATTGTGCTGGCAATCTCGACCGAGTAATCCAAACCGGGAAGAATATTATTCCAGAGAGCTTTGTACTCATCCAAATTATCGCCTGGTTGAAATCGCCTAGCTCTTTTGCTTTCGACCTCCTCGGGTGCGACATCGCCCAACCTCTTGTAAAGAACATGGGATAGGCTCATCGCCTTGAAACCCAACTTGTTGTAAAACGCAATATTTCGAGCACTGCTAGCCATGGTCTCGCATCCGACCGTAGTGCAGCCCCTGGACCTGAGATATTTAATCGACTCTGTAACAAGGGCCTTGCCGATGCCGGTGCCCTGGATTACTGGATTTACTTCAAGTGGGCCGAACCAGCCAACACTGCCCCAGGTATGGGAAACAATTGTCCCGACCATTCTATTTCCATCCATGGCAACGAAGCAACCGCCCGGATCCTTGGCCAGATAATATTCCATGTTCCTGCGGGTTCGTTTCATTATCGGAACCTGCATGTTCCGTTCCTTGAGAAAATGGTCCTGCCACACAATTGCCTGAAGCTCCACAACCCCCGGAATATCAGATAATTCCATCACACGAATGGCCAGCCCCATGAGAGTGCCTCATTCCTTTGTCTGATAATGGCAGTAATCGCAGATATTGCCCAGAGTTGGCTGGGATGACATCCCCCTTGTGCCGAGCCAGCGATCGCATCTTCCATGCATTGCGGGCTCCATTCCTAATTTACAAGCCATAATTTCACCATGTGTACAATGGAGAGATTCTATTTGTAGTTTTAGGCGATCAGCAAAAGCCGTAAACTACCAGCCCCTAAAAGAGCTGGCGATTGTTGCCTAGGCTGGAAGTTTACAAGTATAGGCCACACACCTGATTGTCAAAGCTACTCGGCTTTGATTCCATATACTATTTATTGCATGGTGCATGGCGGTTTTCCCTTTGCCAATATTCATGTTAATGGCCTTTCATCCCCAGCTTGAAAACTGGGGAGCTCTCGGCCATAATCATTAAGCAGCCTGGTTCCGTTATAGTACCGAGGCATTACATGGAATTCAGACGCGCAACCGTTGAGGATATTGAGATACTGGTCGAGAGAAGGATGGAAATGCGGGCTGAAAGGGAGATATCTCTATGCCCGATCGACCTCGGTGATTTTAGGGCAAGTACCAGGGACTATTTCCTGAGACATATTCCGGATGAGAGCTTCATTGCCTGGGTGGCTCTGAATGAGGGGGCGATGGTGGCTACGAGCGGATTGTGTGTTCATAATATACCACCCACTTACGGTAACACTTCAGGAAGGGTGGCATACCTGGTCAATATGTACACGGTGCCAGAGTACCGGAGCCAGGGCATCGCTGCCAAGCTGCTGGAGCATCTTATGGATGAGGCCAGGAACCTGAAATGCGGCAGGGTGACGCTCAATACCTCGAAGACTGCAAGACCGCTGTATGAGAAATATGGGTTCGTGGATGTGCCTGACGAGATGGAATATTTCATCGAATGAGGCTTAAATCATCCCGGCCAGCCTGGCCATGTCAGTTTCGACGACATGGGTGTAAATCTGGGTGGTCTTCAGATCCTTGTGACCCAGTAGTTTTTGAATATACCGGATGTCTGCGCCCCCTTCGAGAAGATGGGTGGCAAAACTGTGCCTCAGAGTGTGAGGGGTTACCTGCTTCTTGATGCCTACCCTTTTCGTGACATCCCGCACGACCAGCTGGATGGATTTCGGGGTATACTTTCCGCCAGAATAGCCTGAAACGAATAGCAGGCCGTCGCGACTCTCTGGCTTGTAGATGTCCAGCAGAGCCCTCAGTTCCGGGTGCAAGAAAACAATACGGTCCTTCCGGCCTTTGGAATCCCTGATATGAACCAGTTCTCTGTCGAAATCTATGTTGACCCACTTCAGACTTATTGCCTCCGAAAGCCGCAATCCAGCATAGTACAGGGTAGCCAGTATGGTGCGGTGCTTGATGTTTTCAGTTCCCGAAAGCATGGCCTTTGCCTCGGCCCTGGAAAGCACCACCGGTAACTTCGCATCCTTGCCGGCCAGCGGTATACCCTCCGGGAACGGCTCGCGTATAACGTTCTCATAGAAGAATCGAAGGGAGAAATTCGCCACCCGCATGGTGGAGGCACTGGCATCCGAGTAGGAGAGTATGAAATCCCTGGGCGACTTCTCGGATTCCAGGAACCGCTTCACCATTGAAGCGTACAGCTTGCCGGTGCGGTAGGAATATTTGCGGAGCTTCACTTCCTCGATGAGCCGCCCGATGAGGTCGTACTTCTCATCCGAGGAAAGGTTTTTAGTGTCGAAGGGCATGAAGGGGCAAAGGAGGAAGAAGGTATAAGAAACTTCGCGATAACCGGCATAACTCCCAATAAGCGAAGCGGAGCTACGCTTAATAGGAGTTAAGTGAAATTGCCCGCATACGGTTCACTGCGTGACGGCGTCCGGTGGTCCCCTTTACGGCGCTCCTGCGCTTCCAACGAATTTGCTTCGCTCATTCGTCTGATTTTTCTCGCCTTGCTCGATTATGGCCCTGAGGTCACTGACCAGTCTGCTCGAAGCGGTATGTTATTTTTTTATAGCTGCTAGGATTTCATCTTCACTAATCGTACCAATGAATTTTTTTCTTCCTATAACCGCAGTAGGTGTTTCTCTCACTCCTTTGAAAAAAGCACGAAATCTATAACGGGTTTTTGATACATCATACACCTTCAACTCGAAATTGTATTTGTCAGCCATACGGGTAATTTGATCCCTCATTTCCTTCTCTTCTTCTGAATATCCAACAAAAACATCTTTAGGAATATAATAACCACTTGATGGCCCATGCCAGGTTCCAATGGATTTTGAAGATAGTGTTTCATAATAAGGATATCCCGCCTTCAAATGGCCCTTTTCTGAGTTTAAATACAATTCAATTTTCATTTGTTTACCCCATTTTAGTTCATGGCAAATAAAGAAAATAGAGAGGGCGTTTATAGCCCTCTCATAAGGTTAGTATGCAGAGATTTTTAAGATTATTGCATTATTGCATTACAGTCTCCCCCCGCGAAACATGAAAAGTTGACACAAAGGGGTACTGAAGTATCACTAGTGTCCAAGCGTATTGATAATATATTTTGGTTTTCAATTCTTACGCCCAAGGCATCAAAGCCATCAAATGTTACTGTCAGTTTTTCTTCAAGGTTTTTATACTCCATTATAGTCTGGTCATATTTTCCATCGTAGCGTGTAAATGTGTAAATTTCTGGGGCATAATTCATAGATTGAGAGAATCTCTGCAATTGACCATTTTTATCAACGTTGAACATTGTCAAGAACCGATTTTCCTCTGGAATTATGGTCGTTACACCGTTATAGTTTATTTCAAGAATTTCATACATATGAAGATGTTTAGTGCTGACTATCTCAAGAGTTGCCCGAACATATTGTCCTCTGTCATTTGTAACAGTGAATTCTTCCACTGTTTTATACCCCTCCTGAGATAGTATAGTTGAACTGATTGTAAAGTCAGACTGCTGTAAATGATCTACTCCCCAAGCAGTAAATATCTTGGTATATGGGTTAAAAGAGAAACCAATTTCGGGCGTAGTTAGAACCTTTATGAATATCGATTGCAGTTGATTGTCACTATGTCTCATTGCATTCAATCTAAAAATAGGGTTCTCAATGGTATCTGCGGGGATAGTAATGCTCTCACTCAACATCACATTGCCGCCTGGTGCAGCTGTGATTGTTGTCGGTGGAAGTCCCCCTTCAAATCCCCAGCCATCTGGTATTGTTGTTTCATCTACTTCAACTGTGAATGTTTGGGCCATGAGCATTTCGTTACGAAGGTAGATTGGTACCCTAAGTGAAGAACCTGGTGCCCCACCAACAGCAATTAGGCAGGCATGCATCTGATTATTATCTTCATCCGATTCTACTATGTTATTAAATATATCTAAATCCACATCAAAGTTTGTCTGATGTGTAGTAAGTGCAGTAGTTGTAAACGCCACAGCTTTAATCTCTCCTGCTCTAATCGGTGGTTCTACCCATAGTTGGAGAGACTCGGTAGCCTCTTGCCAGAATCCTGGTAATGTCGCATAATTCACATTTATCCAGAATCCATCCTCTACAGAAGCAGTACCAGTATTCTCTATGTAGACCGTGCCAAGTAATACTTCATCCTCCATTACTGGAAATCTCCAACCAATATTTTTAACAACCAGATCCGGTAGACCCTGTTGTGCTTCAACCGTTGTTGGCAGTACCATCATTCCACTTAAAAATATCATGCTCACAATTGCTATTGCTCCAATTTTTTCAATTTGTATTTTCTCCATGTTATTCCTCCTCTTGCTTCATCGGTGTTCATATCCGTTTCGATGCATGGTTATGAAACCTAGATTTCAAATAGTTCTTCATTTGATAAATAGTTTTTGTAAAAATGCGAGACTTTTTAATTTATTCGGAATCGACAGGACCCCCATTGCTTTAGGGGGCAG
>JAUSPR010000265.1 GCA_030655715.1 Thermoplasmata archaeon | reverse complement strand
AGGGATGAGTCCGTCTTTGGTAAACGAGTATATCAAATTGGGTGAGAAATACAATTGGAAGACTGGCTAAAGGAGGATTAGTAAACTTGATAAACTCAAATGCGATATGGGATTCGAGGGCGCAGGCAACCTTGCACTATCTAAAATTACTCAATCTACAATCCTCAATCCCTATCAGAACTTCATTTCACTGAATACTTACAAAAATGCGAAACCATTAATTGCAGGTGCAATATACCCTCGAAAGAGGTGGGTCAATGGACACACAGGAAAGACTAGAACAGATAATAACAATCATGGACCAACTGGCAGAGGACAATTCGGTCCCCAGGAACATCAGGCGAGGAGCAACCGAGTGCAAGGAAAGGCTCCGCAGGAAAGATGAAGCAATGGACGTAAGGACAGCAGGCGCAATATACAAATTAGAGGAAATGTCAAACGACCCCAATATCCCGCTCCACGGCCGTACGCTGATCTGGAACATTATTAGCCAGCTTGAGCAGTTCAAACAATAGTTTGGCGAAGGCATTTTAAAAGTAGCATGCCCCGCCTGTGAGGGCGGGGTCTTGGTATTATTTTATTAGCGAGTGACCCCTGTTAGCTTTATCCTTGGAAACCCCGGGTGTAAGCCCGGGGAGGTCAGGTACTCGCCTGGCCCGCTCGAGAACGGCCGAATGCCCAAAGGGTTTCGGATACAGGGAAAAAAGCCAGGTGAAATGCATTTGTTAGCTCTTGCAAGGTTTGCGATTCTTTCATCCTTCGCGTTGCAATGTGTATGCAACTGTTCACGGGCATCAGCCAATGAAAAACCCAAGTACGTCCAAATGTCCCGCAGGACTTTGAATAGAGATAATCCCCGCAGGGCTTCGGATACAAATAATAGTGCGGCTGCCGGGATTTGAACCCGAGCAGCAAGCTTGGGAAGCTTGAATCTTACCAACTAGATCACAGCCGCACGTTTGACCCATGATAATTCAAAGAATATTTAATAGTTTAATTCCGAACTATTTCCATTTTCCTTTATGCTTGTTCTTCTTCAACTTCCAATCCTTCGGGACATTACCCATCTCAACCTCGGGTTCTGGCTCGGACACCTTGGAGGGCATTGTGGGAGGGGCATCCTCCAGAATCGGTTGAATAGGTGAACCCATGGATTGCGCGGGCAAGAACGCGATCGGCATGAAAGGATGGTCCTTGCCCTCGGCCTCCAGTTCCCTGCGGTGCTGAAGGGACAGTATCCCGCCGACATACCCGAATATCACAGTCAAAACATAGGGGTAGATGAAGAACTCGTGGGACCACATTGCAGAAACAAATGTCTCAACATAGTTGGCCATGAAACCGATTACTGGACCGAAAATAGGAAGATTTGTGGACATGAATTCTGCACCGCTGCCAGGCAAATCCAGGAACCAGTCAATTTCCGTGACAAATTGACCTGCATATCTCAGGAAAAACAAAAGGAAAATAATTGTCATTGGCGCTAGAGCTGCCAGCATGCCCAATCTGGGATTTCCCGCCTTCCGCCCGCCAACGTAACCGGCAATCATCTGACCGAAAGGCGGTATCCAGAAGAGGAGTATTGACAGAATGCTTGTGTACCAGACACCGGACCAGAAGCTGTAGATTTTTTTGGTTTTTACTGCTTCCACAGTCTCGTTTTCAACTACAAAAGGATGCGGTGCTTGGCCCAGAGAATAGACTCCGGCTGATTGCAATTGCTTGGTAGTCTTATCTTGACCTGAAAGCTTTTTTTTGCCGAACATCCCATCCCGGTAATATATATGCCCCGGACTATAAAAACGTTCTCATGTAAACTACCAGCCCTTAAAGGAATTGATGTTTATTGCCAGGGCTGGAAGTTTGCGCGTGTCGGCCATGCACCTGATTTATCAAAGCCTTTCATCGGCATCCAAAGTCCTGCGGGACATTTGGAGAGACTTTGAAGTTATATGCTTAGAAATTCACGGTGCATGGCGGTCTTCTTTTTGCTTATATTCGTGTAAATGGCCTTTCATCCATGGCTTAAAAGCCAGGAGGTTCTCAGCCATTATCACTCAATCTTTTAAGGACAAACCACCCTACAATACCAGCTATTGCAAAAATCACAATAATTCCGATAAGGAGTGTATTGTTGCCCGATGCAGGAGCTCCGGCGGTTGTGAATGAAAGAGAAATCGGATTTTCAAGGTTATTGCCCCAGGAGTCTGTGGCTTCCGTGGATATCACTATCGTGTAATATGTATTGTAATCCAGATTGTCCGGAGTGAAGGTCAGGTTGAAGCCATTCCAGGTGAAAGCCCCGGTCACATTCCCGGAAATTGAAAATGCATTCTCCACCGCAGTTTGGTTCATGGCCTCGGAGAAAGAGAAAGTGATATTATCGTTTACTGGAAAGACCCTGTTGCCATCAGAAATGCTTATATTGAGAATGCCTGGCAAGACAATATCTCCCAGGTCCGTGAATGTCAATATTGGAGAAGCATGCGCGTGAATTCCCGTTTTTATATCAAAATTGTAACCATTGGCCTGGGCCTCGATTTTAAGTGGAGAGAAGATCACACCAGAATCGGAAACAGTTCGATCTTTAACAACCATTACCTGAGTGGAGCCACTTATGTCTGTCAATACATCAAAAAGGATTAACTGGCTCTCCGAAACTGTCACACGGGCCCCATCAATTGGTTCATTGTAATAATCTAGAACCCATACCTGGAGATTATCGAAG
>JAUSPR010000258.1 GCA_030655715.1 Thermoplasmata archaeon | reverse complement strand
TATCGTGAGAAAGAAAAAAGGAGTGAATAACGGACTCAACTCATACTTGAGCCAGCATCCTTAACCGAAGACGTATGCAGCGCCCTCAGATGATAACCCAGGGCTTTCTCCACTTCGCCCTTCGTATGGTACAGATTACCGATATTGTCTGTCGCACAGGCCATTCCATGTTTATCGCCGACCATTTGCTCATACGCGAGGCCTTCTTCGAAGTATCCCAGGGCCTCATCCAGCCTTCCGGTTTCCATGAACACGACACCGATATTGTTGAGTGTGTTCACCTTCAGGTGTTCGTCGCCAGCATCTCTCAGGATTGCCAGGGCTTTCTGATAATGCACAAGTGCCTCTTCGAAATTTCCCCTGAACCAGCATATCGAGTCCATGAGATGATGCGATTTGGCAATTCCCTTCATGTCACCCACGCTGGTGGCATTTTTAAGGGACTCATTTTGAAGTTTTATCCCTGGGTCATAGTTTGATTGTCTGATATAGTTCCATGTCATAGCCCCAAGCAATTCCGATTTGGCCGGGTGCGGTTCATCTCCAAGCAATTCCAACCCCATTCGGGCAGCTGCGATGCCCTTCTCGTATTCGCTATGCCTCTCATAGGTCAATGACATCTTACAGTAAATTTCGGCTTTGCTGGCCGGTTCATTGCTTAGCGGGAGCGCTTTCTCGTATGCCGCGATTGCTCTCTCGCAATTACCCACGATTTTGTAAAGATCCCCCAGACTCTCGAATATGCGTGGTTCAGGAACGTCGTTCATCCTCTCAATGGCCTGAGTATAGAAACTTATAGCCTCTTCATTTGAGTATTTCTCCTTGGCCTTGTCTCCAGCTATTATCAGGTGAGGAACCGCTCTCGGGTCTCTGGCTTCCATGAAATGGTACGCAAGTTCCTCCGCTATCTCCATTTGTTTTCCGCTGAAAAGCTCCGCGTAGCTCTCAGCGATCATCCGATGATATTCAATTTTTAACTCGGTGCTTATCCCATTGTAAAGTACTTCCCGAATCTTGCTGTGATCGAAGCAGTACTTTACATCCAGTGAATGTATGAGCCTGTGTACTTTCTCTATATCGCTCAGATTTTTCAGCAGTGTAATCCTGTTCACGTCAAGGGATTTTCCAACCACGTCGCTACCGAATTTCTCGCCCACAACGCTTGCACATTCCAGTATCTCAAACTGTTCTTTCAGGAGTCGGTTGAGCCTGCGCTGAATAACGTCAAATATCTTTGACGGGAGATGTATCTCATCTATGTCGGTCGTGAGATGCCATGTACCCGATTCTTTAATTATTATTTTTTCTTCGGCCAGCAGGCGAATTACCTCCAGAATGAAGAATGGATTGCCCTCCGATTCCTTGTGTATTCTGGCAGCAAGATCAATTGGCAGTTCGGCACTTCCCAGAGCACTTTGTATCATACTCTCGGTATCTTCCTGGCCCAGGCGTTTCAATCGAATTTCCAGGAAAAGAGACTCCCTGCTCATATTCTGCATGACTGTCTCCAGGTGGTGCGTAGAACCGTCCTGGGAACGGATAACGTCCTCCGGTCGATATGTGGCCAGCATCATGATTTTGCTGTTCCGGGTATTTCTTGAAAGATAATGAAGCAGGCCAAGAGTTGAAGGATCAGCCCACTGGATATCGTCCAGGAATAGCATTATCGGTGAGTTTAACGACGCTCTCTGAAGACCGAGCAGAACATTATCGAACAGATTTTCCTGTTTGATGCGGGGGTCATCATGAACATAAGAACCGTCATATTTGGCTGAATTAATCAACCAGGTTAATTTTGTCTCGACATCATTGTATTCCGATGTATCAATCGTGTCTGGATTCATTGTGGGTTCGATTTCTGCAAGCAATCGTTTCATGTCCTCGATGAGGAATTCGTTCTCGATGCCTTCGATAACAACGGCAAGGGAAAACTTCCCCCTGGACTGGATAAGTATCTTGTATCCTGAGTGGCTGATGGAACTAAGGCCGCTAGCATCTCCCTTTCCCATCATTCGGAGTGAATCCGTTACGAAGCAGGAGACTGCTTTCAACATGGCAGCAAAAATATCTGCGTCCATGTCTGTTTTGATTCGTTCGGCTTTTGCAAATAGCATGCCAGCATCATTCAACAAGTAGAACGAAAGTACCTTCGGCGGTGGAGCATCCGCCATTAGGTCCTGGAGACCTGCACTTCGCAGGGCTTCCTTGACCGGCATTAGCGGTTCCAGGCATTCGGGAAGGCACCAGCCCTTTATTGCCAGGGCTCCATTATTTTCCGCCAGGGAGACAATCTCAGACACCAGACGGGTCTTTCCTATTCCTGCCTCACCCGAAACCAGAACCGTGGAGCCATTTCCATCAATTGTCTTGGACAAAGCGCTCTTGAGTAGGCCCAACTCTTCTTCTCGCCCTACCATTTTCGGCTGGTGCAAAGAACTATCTTCCATCCTCACTGGTTATGTTGTTTGAAGGTAAAAGGATTTCGAGGTGCGTGCCTTTATCATTGGGGAAAATTGGATTGCCGTTGACACTACCAGCCAAGCGACATCAACAAGCTAAAGATGCACACGCTGGAATCCCTGGACCACTGGATTACAAAAGCCCTATTATTCAGGATGCTTCGAAAAATGAAGCATGACGTGATTACCGAGTTTGAAATCACCGGTATGGGTGTCGGGGACATCTTCGACCTCACGACAAGCGTCCAGTACGAGATTGAAACCACCAGTTATTCCAAGTTCATCCAGAGAAGGAAGGAGGATTATTCACGAGTTGGCGTTGAAGTAATCGTGATTCCGTTGGCTCGGCTGCCGGAGGACGTTAAGGGGAGGGAGAAGGCGCTGGAGGGGTGGTGTGGGGGTGAGTTGTACCAATTGAGAGGTATAGACTAAAGCGTATTCTATGAATTCATTGTAATCTCAATAGTATTTGATTCTAATTTCCCATCAAAATATAGCATGTCTTTATCATCATCATGAAGAATGCTGCAATAATATGTGGCTTGTATGGAAACAGTACCGTTTAAATTATCCAAAGTGTAATACTCATTTAACTCAGAATTCAGTGTAATATTTTTTCCTGGTCCTAAAACAAACGGTTCATTAACACCATGATATGCACCTACTCTTGGAATTGAATTACCATCTGCATCTGTTATGATGAAATTAAGATGGCTATTATCGAAAATATCTACATTCTCAATTAAATCCCAACGAATTGTCACATCTCTGGATCCTTGATTTGTTATTATAGTAGTTATATTTATAAACGAATTGTTATAATATATGCCTTCTGAAGAGAAAATAGTGAGTTCTAGTGTGATTGTGTTGTCTGTTGATGGGGAATAAATAGTAAGAGAGAATATGATTATACAGATTAGTATGACACTTAAACAAATTACCATCCATTTTTTATTCATTTAAAACCACCTATATTCTCCAAGATATGTGAAATCGCTCAAGTTAATGTTTCCTGCTTCCTGAGGTGTATCGTCGGTTTTAGTCACTGCATAATCAAAGGCTTCCTCTATTGAAATATAATGATTATTATCTGTGTCTGCTTCTATAAACGCGCAATTATCGTTTCCCAACGCATTATGAAATGCCGACAT